>NZ_JBVVQK010000006.1:0-254649 GCF_055811175.1 Mesorhizobium sp. WSM4828
GGACCGCCTCAAGGACATGGAAACTTCTATCATCAGGCATAGGCGCAGACATAGAAATTGACACTGTAAGCTCCTCGCCTTCTTCAGTGTCACTATCTCTCGCTCATCACCTCAAGCCGCGCCAGATGGGGTCGGCTTAGCGCTTACTCTGTTGCCGCTAGCCGGCACCCTTAATAGCAAGGGCAGCACTTCACCCGGCCGGACCCCATAACGGCCGCGACAAGAAAAAAGCCCGGCAAAACCGGGCTTTTTTCTTGGGGTTTCTGAACCCTATCAAAAAGTTCGAAACGGGAATCTTGGTGCCCAGAAGAGGACTCGAACCTCCACTCCTTGCGGAACACGGACCTGAACCGTGCGCGTCTACCAATTCCGCCATCTGGGCTGGTGCGCGCTCATTAAGCGGGCGAAGGATGAGTGTCAACGCGCTTTTTTGAAAGCCGCGTTGCTTCTCCGGCTCAATGCTCCAGCACTTCCTTCGACGCCACCGTGGAATCGGCGTTGAGCGTGTAGATGATCGGCACACCGGTGCCGAGTTCGAGCTTGACGATCTCCTCGCCCGATTTGCCGTCCAGCGCCATGATCAGTGCGCGCAGCGAATTGCCGTGCGCCGCCACCAGCACGGTGCCGCCGCGCAGCACATGCGGCTGCAGATCGTGCAGGTAATAGGGCCAGACGCGCGCGCCGGTATCCTTCAGGCTTTCCCCGCCGGGCGGCGCCACGTCGTAGGAGCGGCGCCATATATGCACCTGCTCCTCGCCCCATTTCTTGCGCGCATCATCCTTGTTGAGGCCGGAGAGATCGCCATAGTCGCGCTCGTTCAGCGCCTGGTCGCGAATGGTCTCGAGGTCGCTCTGGCCGACGGCGTCAAGAATATGCTGGCAGGTCTTCTGCGCCCGGATCAGCGACGACGTGAAGGCGATATCGAATTTCATGCCGCGCGCCCTGAGCTTGGCGCCGGCTTGCTTGGCCTCGGCATGGCCCAGTTCGGTCAGGTCGACGTCGCGCCAGCCGGTAAAAAGGTTCTTCAGATTCCATTCGCTCTGGCCGTGGCGCACGAGCACGAGAGTTCTCGACATATTTGCTCCTTCAAATTTTGTGGATCAGCCAATTCTGTTGATCAGATTGTCAGGCCGAGCACGTCCCGCATCGAATAGAGGCCCGGCTTGCGGCCGCGCGCCCACAGGGCTGCCTTGACCGCGCCGCGGGCAAAGATCGCCCGGTCCTCGGCATGATGGGCAAGCGTGATGCGCTCGCCGGTACCGGCCAGCACCACACTGTGGTCGCCGACCACCGAGCCGCCACGCAAGCTGGCGAAACCGATCGAGCCTGCCTTGCGCACGCCGGTATGGCCGTCGCGCACGCGAACATCGTTGCCGGCAAGTGCTACGCCGCGCCCGGCAGCGGCGGCTTCGCCGAGCAGCAGCGCCGTGCCCGACGGCGCATCGACCTTGTGCCGGTGGTGCATTTCCAGGATCTCGATGTCGAAATCGTCGGCATCGAGCGCGCGCGCGGCTTGCTCCACCAGCACCGCCAGCAGATTGACGCCGAGGCTCATATTGCCTGACTTGACGATCGTCGCGTGGCGCGCCGCCGCCGCGATTTTCGCATCGTCTTCCGCTGAACAGCCGGTGGTGCCGATGATGTGGACGATGCGCGCCTGCGCCGCGTAGCCGGCGAATTCGACGGTCGCCGCCGGGCTCGTGAAATCAAGCACGCCATCGGCCTTGGCGAAGGCCGGCAGCGGATCGTCGCCGATCGCCACCTCGAGCCTGCCGACGCCGGCGAGCTCGCCGGCATCCTTGCCGATATGAGGCGAACCGGCCCGCTCGATCGCGCCGGCGACGCGGGCGCCCGGTATCGTGTGGATGGCGCGGATCAGCGCCTGGCCCATGCGGCCGGCCGCGCCCACCACCACCAGGCCCATTTCCCCCGTTTCATTGATGTTGGCGGTCGGCGTGTCACTCATGAATGTCTCCCGGCCGCCTTTTTCGCGCGGACATGTTGCGCCGCAGTCTGGATTGGCTTGGCGTCATCGACAAGCCCCAGCCCTTTCCTGCCCTGCACCCGGTGGAACCGCGCATAGACGCTGTGCGGGTCGGCCATCAACGAGGCATGCGTGCCCTGTTCGACCAGCCGGCCCTGCTCCAGCACGATGATATGGTCGGCATTGACCACCGTCGACAGCCGGTGCGCGATGACGACGGTGGTGCGCCCTTCCATGACATGGGTCAGCGCTTCCTGGACGCGGGCCTCGGCCTCGTTGTCGAGCGCCGAGGTGGCTTCATCGAGCAGCAGGATCGGCGCCTGCCGAACGATAGCGCGGGCAATCGATACGCGCTGGCGCTGGCCACCCGACAGCGTCACGCCGTTCTCGCCGACGGGCGTGTCGTAGCCTTGCGGCTGCTGGCGGATGAAATCGTCGGCCGCCGCCTGTTGCGCGGCGCGTTCAATCTCGGAGTCGGTCGCGCTCAGTCGCCCGTAGCGGATGTTGTCGCGGATGGTGCCTTCGAACAGATAGGGCTGCTGCGAAACATAGGCGATCGAGCCGCGCAGCGAATGCTTGGTGATCTTTGAAATGTCCTGGCCGTCGATTTCGATGCTGCCCGACTCGACGTCGTAGAAGCGCTGCAGCAGCGCAACCAGTGTCGTCTTGCCGGCACCCGAGGCACCGACGATGGCGGTCACCTTGCCGGCGGCGGCGACAAAGCTCAGATCCTGCAGGACCGGCGCTTCTTCGACATAGCGGAAGGACACGTTGTTGAAGCGCACTTCGCCAGAGGTGAATTTCGCCTCGGCGGCTCCCGGCACGTCACCCTGCTGCGGCTCGAGGTCGAGAAGCTCGTAGATCATGCGCGCATTGACCAGCGACTTTTCCATGCCAACCTGCATACGCGCCAGCCGCCTGGCGGGGTCATAGGCAAGCAGCAGGGCGGTGATGAAGGCAAACACCGCGCCCGGCGGCTGGCCGCCGACGGTGGCCCGGTAGCCGGAATAGGCGATGACGCCGGCGACGGCGAAGCCGGCCAGCATTTCGGAGATCGGCGTCAGCCGCTCCGAGACGCGGGCGATCTTGTTTGCCCGCTGCTCGGCGCCCGCGACGAGGCCGCCGATGCGGCGCGACAGCTCGTCTTCCAGGGTGAAAGCCTTGACGATAGCGATGCCTTGCGTCGCTTCCTGCATCGCGCCAATCAGCCGCGAGTTGATCTGCACCGATTCACGGGTGATGCGACGCACCCGGCGCATCAGATAGGTGACACTGTAGATCAAAGGCGGGCCGATCAGCAGCGACATCGCCGAGAGCATCGGGTCCTGCCAGATCATGACGCCGACCAGCGCGACAAGCGATACGGCATCGCGCGCCAGCGATGTCAGCGTCATCGACAGAAGATCGCGGATGCCGTTGACGTTCTCGTTGATCTGCGCGGCGAGCCGGCCCGAGCGGGTGTCGTTGAAGAAGCTGACGCCGAGCTTCATCAGATGGTCGAAGATGCGGCGTTGATAGCGCGCCACCAGATTGTTGCCGATTTTGGCCAGCGTCACTGCCTGGCCGTAGCTGGCCAGCCCGCGCAGCATGAAGGCGGCCAGGATCGACACGCTGATCAGCGCGATAAGATCGCCGCGCTGTTGGTAGAAGATCTGATCGATGACATCCTTCATGATCCAGGCTGTGAAGGCGGTCGTCGCAGCGATCGTCACCAGGCACAGCACGGCAAGAGCATAGTACCAACGATAATCGCGGCTGTTCTCGGCGATGATGCGGCGGATCACCGCCACAATCTCGCTGGGACGGACATTCCCTTTTGTTGGTGCTGGAAGTGTCAAGTGGAGCGCTTTGTGGTTTCGGTTCTGCCGGCTGCAATGCGGCAACCTCTTAACGCTCCAATGGCGGCTTGCCTATGGCCGGGGACGGCGAAACTTCGTCGCGGCGCAGCTTATGTCCTAGACCCGCCAGCGCCGCCCCGCCGTCTGCACGCCGAACAGCGACGGATTTCTGGCATAGGCGGCCAGCCCTAAAAGCGCCGCCAGCGGATGGGTGATGACATAGACCGGCATGCTGCGCATCAGGGCACTGTGCGGCGCTTTGTCCTCGAAGGCGGCGCGGAAACTGCCGGTGCGCAGCGCCGGCAGGATTTTTTGCGCGATGCCGCCGGTGAGAAACACGCCGCCGCGGCTCATGAACACCAGAGCGAGATCGCCGGCGGTGCGCCCCAGGCAGGTGACGAAGATCGACAGCGCCTCTTCGGCCACCGGATCGTTCTTTGCCAGCGCCGCGGCGGTAACCTCGGCAGGCGTGGTGAAGGGCGACGGCTTGCTGTCCGCCTTGGCCACCGCCCGGTAGGCATTGACCAGGCCGCGCCCGGACAGGATCTGTTCGCCGGAGATGCGGCCCTCGAGCTTCTCGATATGCGGAAACACCTGGAAATCGCGCGGCGAACGCGGGCCGATATCCATATGGCCGCCCTCGCCGGGTACCGGTATCCAGTGATGCAGCGCATAGACTAGCCCGGCGACGCCGAGCCCGGTTCCCGGGCCGAGCACCACCCGCCCCGAATTCGGTTCCGGCGCGTCACCGCCGATCTTCTCCATATGCTCGTCGCCGAGCGCGACGACGGCCAGCGCCTGCGCCTCGAAGTCGTTGAGCACCACGACGTCGCTGAGACCGAGACTTGCGAACATCTGTCTCGGCTTGACGATCCATGGGCAATTGGTAAGCGGGATCTCGTCGCTTTCGACAGGACCGGCTACCGCCAGCACAGCTGAATTCGGCCGGACCGACGAGCGGTCGAGCACGGCCGACTGGATCGCCTCGTCGATCGTATTGAAGTTGGCGGTCTGGACGATCGTCGGCTCGCCGGCTTCGGAATTCGCGTCAAGCACGATCGAGAAGCGCGCATTGGTGCCGCCTATGTCGCCGATCAGGATCGGAAACCGCAACAGAGTGTCGTCGTCGCTTACGCCTGGCATGCTCTCGTCCGTTCCGTTACGGCGGCCTCTCACCACCTCGTCGTTGACTAGCGCATGACCTTGCAAAGGGAAAGCAGCTTCGGCGTTCCAGGACAATCGCTTCAGGTCTGAAGCCGCCTCGCCCTGAATTGTCCAACGTTCGCGCTGCCCCTCACCTGCCTGCCGGCATCCTCTCCCCGTATAGTGACGGGGAGAGGGCGCTCTCATAGGCGAATTCGCTAATCGCCGGCGTTGGAAGAAGAGCGCCGAGGCTGCGGCCAGCCCCTTTCTCCCCGTCACTATACGGGGAGAAATGCCCGGCAGGGTAATGAGGGGCGGCGCCGACCCCAACACTTGGTTGTCTCAAACATCAGTTGAGCCGAGGCGATTGCCCTAGCATCAGTGCCCCGGTCGTGGCCGCGGCAGCGGAATGCCGATCTCGGGGGTCGCCATAAAGGCGTTCGCCGAGGCCGGAAGCGCAGCCGCGCCGGCTGCGACCGTCGGCGGCGGCGAAGGCTCTGCCGCGGGAGCAGGTGCGGCCGCGATCGGCACGCCGTCGCCATAGTAGGTGACTGCTTCCGCCGAGGCCGGCGCCGGTGCGTCGAGCACGAACTGGCATTGCCTGGGCAGGTTCGCCATCGTCATCACGTCGCGTGCCTTCGGCTTGTCCGGGTTCTTGTTGGGGCGCCACGGCTCCTCGGTGAACCACCAGGCCAGCGCCTGGTCGCAGCCATCGCCCGGCGCCGTCGCTTCCTGCGCCTTGCAGTCGGGTGATCCTGCCTGGCAGCCGATGCGAATGTGGAAGTGGTAATCGTGGCCCCAGAACGGCCTGACCTTGCGCAACCAGCTGCGGTCGCCTTTGACCGTGTCGCAGAGCTTCTTCTTGATCCCTGGATTGACCAGGATGCGCTCGACTTCGGGATAGCTCGCGGCGCGCTTCAACAGCCGCGTGTGCATCGGCGTCCACAGGCCGTCCTTCACCAGATGGGTCTTTTCATCGACCATCAAGGTAGCGCTGATGTTTTCGCGCTCTTCGGTCGAAAGCTTGCGGTCGGGCATCGGCGTCAACCAGATGTCGGCGTCGAGGCCGATCTGGTGCGAGGCATGGCCGGTCAGCATCGGCCCGCCGCGCGGTTGCGAGATGTCGCCGATCAGCAGGCCCGGCCAGCCGTCGGCCGCAGCATCGCGTGATAGTTTCTCGATCAGCGCGATCATTGCCGGATGGCCCCAGCGGCGGTTGCGCGACGGTCGCATCACCTCCCAGTGCCGGCCGTCCATGGGCAGGGCGACGCCGCCGGAAAAACAGCCTTTGGAATAAAAGCCGATCGATTGCGCTGCTGCGAGTGCCGGCAGCTTTTTGGCGCCGAACAGGTCTTTTGCCCGTTGCTCGGCGCTCGCCGTCTGCGCGGCAGGCGTCAAGCCGGCGACGGCCAGTGCTGCCGTCAGCAGCAGTGTTTTTCCCCGCAAGGCTCGCGTTAACGTCTTCCCCAAGCTGGACCCCTCCGCGATTTGAACCGCACCATACCACGGCCCGCGCTACGTATCGATCACCACCGTTTCATCGGCCTGCGCGCCTCGCCGTCGCGCCAGCCGCCACTCGCCCACATGGCGTCGAGAGCCGAGCGGTAGTCGGGGAAGCGAAAGCCATAGCCGGCCGCCTTGATCGCCGCGTTGGCGACACGCTTGTTCTCGCCATAGAAGGACCGCGCCATGGGCGAAAGTTGGGCGGTCTCGAACGGAATTTCGGGCGGCGGCTCGATGCCCATCAATCGGGCGGCATAGGCGACGACGTCCTGCGGCGGCGCCGGCAGGTCGTCGGTGACGTTGAAGACGCCGCCGCGATTGCCTTCGGCGAGATGCCAGAGAGCGCCGGCAATATCGTCGCAATGGATGCGGTTGAACACCTGGCCCGGCTTGACCAGCCGGCGGGCGGTGCCGTTTTCGAGATTGACCAGGGCGTTGCGGCCCGGCCCGTAAATGCCGGAAAGCCGCAGGATCGCCACCGGCCGGCCAATGTCGAGGCCCAGTTTCAGCCAATCCTGCTCGGCGGCAACCCGCATCACCGATCGCTTCGATACTGGCCGGCATTCGGCGGCCTCGTCCACCCAATTGCCGCCATGGTCGCCATAGACGCCGACGGTGGAGAGATAGGCGATCCATTCGAGCTCCGGCATGTTGGCCGCGATCACCGCGCGTGCCGCGCTCAGCACCGGGTCGCCGGCCTCTTCCGGCGCGACCGAGACGACGAGATGGGTCGTCTTCCCGAGTGCATCGCCGATTTCGGAGGTCAGCGTGCCATCGAAACGCAGCGGCACGATACCGGCTTGCCGCAGCGCCGCGAATTTTTCCAGCGACCGTGTTGTACCGAAGATCGTTGTGCCTTCATCCTTGTTGGCGCGGGCAAAGGCCTTGCCCGTATAACCGGCGCCGAAGATGAAAATCTGCTTTTGGGTCATGTATGCGCCTCGATCGGCTTTGGCAGGGCCACAAGCCATTCGCCTCTCACCGCCTCGTTATCTTCTGCTTGCAAAGCGGCTGCAGCACGTTCGGCAAACTCCCGACCCGGCACCAGCCGCGACAACGCCCATACCGCAGTTCCGCGAACCAGGGGCGAGGCGTCGTCGAGCAGCGCGCGGACGGCGCCCGCAAGCGACAAATCCTGAGAATTGCCGGCGGCAATCAGCACGTTGCGGATAAAACGGGCGCGGCCGATGCGCTTGATCGGCGAGCCCAAAAAAAGCGCGCGGAAGGCAGCGTCGTCCAGGCGCAGCAACTCGGCGAGCGACGGTTCGCGCAAGTCCGCGCGGGCGGCAAGCTTTGCCTCCGAAGCAGCTTGGGCGAACTTGTTCCACGGGCATGCGGCCAGGCAGTCGTCGCAGCCATAGATACGGTTGCCGATCTTTTCCCGGAACTCATGTGGGATCGGTCCTTTGTTCTCGATGGTGAGGTATGAAATGCAGCGCCGCGCATCGAGCCGGTAAGGCGCCGGAAAGGCGTCCGTCGGGCAGGCATCGAGACAGGCGCGGCAGGAGCCGCAATAATCGTCCTCGGGCGCGTCCGGCACCAGTTCGGCCGTCGTGAAGATGGTGCCGAGGAACAGCCAGGAGCCATGCGCGCGGCTGACCAGGTTGGTGTGCTTGCCTTGCCAGCCGAGGCCGGCCGCCTCGGCCAGCGGCTTTTCCATCACCGGCGCGGTGTCGACAAACACTTTCACGTCCCCGCCGGCGCGCGCCACGATCTTGCCGGCGATCTCCTTCAGCCGGCCTTTCATCACGTCATGGTAATCGCGGTTCTGCGCATAGGCCGAGATCGCGCCGCGGTCGCGCTTCGCCAGCACCTCGCGTGGGTCGTGGTCGGGGCCGTAATTCATCGCCAGCACGATGATCGAGCGGACCTCTGGCCAAAGCGCCGTCGGTTTGCCTCGCCGCTCGAGCGTATCGGCAATCCAGCCCATCGAGCCGTGAAAGCCGTCGGCAACGAATTCGGCCAGCCGTTCCGGCGCCTGCGGAATCGCATCGGGCGTTGTCACGGCAACGGCGTCGAAGCCGGCATTCCGCGCCTCGCGGTCGATCAGCGCGCGCAGCTTTGCCGTATCAGAAATCGAGGTCCGCATAATGTGACACCGGCGACAGGCCACGCACCCGGTCGGACAGAAGCGGCCGGAACGAAGGCCGTGATTTCACCCTTGTATACCATTCGCGCGCGGCGCTGTGTTCGCGCCAGTCAATCTCGCCGAGATAGTCGAGCACCGACAGCGCCGCCGCCGCCGCGAGATCGGCATAGGTGACCTTGTTGCCGGCCAGCCAGTGACGAGTGCCGGCCAGCCAGTTGGTGTATTTCATGTGCTGGCGGATATTGGCGCGGGCGGCTCGGATCGCCGCCGAATCGGGCGAGCCGCCGCCTGCCGTTTCCGGCATGACCGGCTTCAGGACGCGCTCGCGCACCAGATGCCGGGTAACCTCGCTTTCCGCCTTGTTGAGGTACCAGTCGGTCAGCCGGCGGATTTCGGCGCGCTCCATCGGATCCTCGGCGAACAGCCGCTTGTCGCGCTTGAGTACGCCGCGCGTCTCGTCGAGATATTCGGCAATGACCACTGCGCCGACGATCGGCACGTCGCCTTCGGCAAGCAGGATCGGCAGCGTGCCGGCCGGGTTCAGCGCCAGGAACTCCTTGCGCCGCGTCCACGGCTTCTCTTCGATCAGCGCCAGTTCCTCGCCATACTCGCCAAAGGCGAGGCGAACGAAGCGGCAGCTGGCGAACATCGGATGGTGGAAAAGCGTCAGCATGGTCCCGCGATAATAAAGCGCACTGGCAAATCGCCGGCTGCGCCGGTAAGTCTTGGCGGCCCGATTCAGGGCCTGTCAGGGTGCTGCGACCTATAGGGGGAGTTCCGCGCCGTGACAAGCAAGCCGTTTCTCAAGCCCTCACTCCAACGCCGAGGTAGTCATGGAAAGCCAGACCGTCGTCGAAGCGCTGCTGCTCGGCATGCTCGAGGGCCTGACCGAGTTTATTCCGGTGTCATCGACCGGTCATATCCTGCTCGCCGGCCATTTCCTCGGCTTTCATTCGACCGGAAAGGCCTTCGAAATCCTGATCCAGCTCGGCGCCATATTGGCGATCCTCAGCGTCTACTTCCGCCGTCTCTGGAAGATGCTGCTCGAGCTGCCCTACGACCGGCTGACGCGGCATTTCGTCCTTGGCATCCTCATCGCATTCCTGCCGGCGGCAATCATAGGCGCGCTGGCGCATGATTTCATCAAGACGGTGCTGTTCGAATCGCCGCGGCTGATCTGTATCATGCTGATCATCGGCGGTGTCATCCTGCTGCTGGTCGATCGCATGAAGCCGAAGCCGTATTATCACGATGTCGAGCGGTTCCCGACCAGGCTTTATCTGCAGATCGGGCTGTTTCAGTGCTTGTCGCTGATCCCCGGCACGTCGCGCTCGGGCTCGACGATCGTCGGCGCGCTGCTGCTCGGCGTCGACAAGCGGGCGGCGGCGGAATTCTCCTTCTTCCTTGCCATCCCGACGATGGTCGGCGCCTTCGCCTTCGACCTGTTCAAGAACCGCAATGTACTGAGCAGCGCCGACCTGCCCATCATCGTCGTCGGCTTCGTCGCCGCCTTCGTCACGGCATTGATCGTCGTGCGCTTCCTGCTCGACTACGTCTCGCGCCATGGCTACGCGCTGTTCGGCTGGTGGCGGCTGGTCGTCGGCATCGTCGGCTTGGCGGGGCTGGCCATCTGGGGGTGAGCCGGCGCGGATAGCGCAATCCCAGCCGGAACTCTATTCTTGCCCCACGCCGAGCCATACGATCTTGTCGACGTATGGTTGGAGGGGGAAATGCATGAGCGAAGTTCTTGACGCCCTCGTTATTGGCGCCGGTCCGGCGGGGCTCGGCGTCAGCTACTTCTTGAAACGGCAGGGCCGCGACCACCGCGTGCTCGATCGAGGCCGAATCGGCGAGACGTGGCGAACAAAGCGGTGGAACTCGTTTCGTCTGAATTCGCCGACCATTCGCTCCATCTTACCCGGTGATTCCTACGAGGGACCCGAGCCGTGGGGCGCGATAACCCACCACGAGTTCGTCGCATACCTCGAAGGCTATGCCGAGCGGCACCGCCTGCCGGTAAGCACCCAGACTCCGGTGCAAGAGCTGACGAGAGACGATGGAATCTTTCGCATCACCACGACGGACGGGGCATTTCTGGCGCGCAATGTGGTGGTCGCTACTGGCGACCAGAACCGGCAGGTCCGGCCACCAGGGTCGATTGACCTGCCAACCGCAGTTCGCCAAGTCGATTCCTCGGCTTATCGCAACCCGGCCGAGTTCGAGAATGGCGCGGTGCTGGTGGTCGGCAGCGGCCAGTCGGGCGGCCAGATCGCCGAGGATCTGGCGCTGGCCGGACGTGTGGTCTTTTTGGCGACCAGCCACAACGGCCGTTGGGTGCGGCGCTACCGCGGGGGCAACATACTTAGATGGTTGACGCTGTCCGGTTTTCTCGACGTTCCGCGCAAGGAACTCGTCCTCCCCTCCGGCAAGCTGCAGGCCCGCGCGCTGGTCGGCGCGACCCATACGATCAGCCTGCAATCGCTGAGTGCACAGGGCGTGGTGCTGCTCGGCCGCTTCCAGGGGCGTGGAGAACGGCAACCTCGTCTTCGGCGACGAACTCGACGACCATATGCGATTTGCCGACGAGGTTTCGGCGAATGCCAAGCGCCTGGTTGACGAATACATCGAGCGCACCGGCCTCGATGCGCCACCGGCAGAGGACGATCCGGGTGAGATGATTGAACCGCGCTTGCCCGATCAGCCGATCCGCTCCCTCGACTGGACGGCGAGCGGCGTCAGGTCGGTGATCTGGTGCACGGGCTTCACCGGCGATTTCTCGTGGGCCCGGCTTCCCGGCGCGCTCGATGCAGCCGGCCAGCCCGTCCATGAGGATGGCGTCGGCGTTGTTCCAGGTCTCTTTTTCGCTGGCCTCGATTTCGGATCGACGCGGAAGTCTGGCACCATACCGGCCATTCCAGAGGAGGCGGCCGGCGTCGTGGAGCGGCTTGTCCAAGGCGGGAGCCGACTTCCACGGAACGACGCCTAACCGATCCGTGGGGCGCTGGTTCTTGAACGTGCACAAGAACATGACCGATCTTGGTGCGAAGGCGATGCGGCGCTCCGATTCGCGGCCGACTGCATCCATTGCCTCCATCAGCATGCGGCGTGTCTTGACCTCGGCTGGTCGTCGTCGTGCTGACAGCACTGGCCATATGGGATGAGCCGGCGCAGTCGTTCGGAATGGTCGCCCTGCAGACGCCAAAGGAGGTGCGTCAAGGCGCGCGATCGGTCAGCGCGCTAGCACCTTCCTCAGCGGCGCAATGTGCGCAGCAGTAGATGATGTCATCCTGTTCGACGCCATGTCCGATGATCCGGCATCCGCAGTGCGGACATATCGGAGCAAGTTTCTGGACCGCGCATTCGAAGCTGTCGAATGTGTAGGTCTCCTCGGCCATCGTCACCTTGAAAGCCTTATCGTAGTCATTCCCGCATTGATCGCATCTGGCCATAGTTCTTTTCCTTCTTTCATTGGCTCAAGCTCGACCAACCTGTCGCGCGGCGATAGGTTCCCGCCAGGATCAGGGGGCCGTCCTATGGAGACGAGCGCGAGCCTACGCCACGGCGCTGTTCGATCGCGCGGATCACCTCGTCGATATCCCGCGGCTCGATGTCGAGTTCCTTCAGGCCCGGCGCGTCGATTGCTGCCACATTGTCCTGACGCATAAGATCGATCTGGTTGCGCGTTATGGGGGCGGCCGGGAGGAGTTCCGCCACGCCAGCCAAGGCGTTCCATACCGCAAACGGCACCGGCATCAGCTTGACATGCGTATCGAGCTGTCGGGCGATCTCCCGAAGCAGTTCCTTATAGGTATAGATACGCGGGCCACCGAATTCGAATATGGATGAACCCTTGTGGCTTCGCCCGTCTATCAGCCGGCTCACTGCTTCTGCGACGTCTGCCACATAGACCGGCTGAAGCCGTGTGCCACCGTCGCCGAACAGCGGATAGACCGGCAGGAGGCGTATCATCCTCACAATGGTCGTGAGGAAAGCGTCGTCAGGTCCTGTCATGACGGCGGGACGCACAATGAAAGCGCCGGGAAATGCGCTTTCCACGGCAACTTCTCCGCGCCCACGTGCCCTTATGTAATTCGAATCCGATTGAGGATCGGAGCCGATCCCTGAAATCTGGACGAACTGGTCGACCTCGCCGTTGCGCGACGCGGTAGCGAGATCGGCCGCGGCTTTCACATGGACGCGTTCAAAGGTCTGGACGCCCTGCTCGACGTAAAGACTGACGGCATTCACGATCACCTGTGATCCGGTAATGGCCGACCCGATGGAGGACGCATCCAATATATCCGCCTCGACTGCTTCGGGCATCCTTGTAATCGGGGAAAAGACCAGCGCCACGCGAGCCGGATGGCGAGATACGGCACGGACCGTGAAACCCCTTTCCAGGAGCCGCTTCACGATCCTTCGCCCGAGAAAGCCGGTTCCGCCGAACACGGTGACGATCCGTCCCGGGTTGAGATCGTCAGGATCCATTTGCCTCGCCATCCCTTGTCCTCGCATAGCTGCCACGAGGACTGCCCTGGCCGGCATTTGAACCAGCCTGTCGAACATCAGGACGATTGGAGAACAACGCCGGAACGCTTTTGTTCCAGTCAGGTAGACAAACTGAACAATTGAGCGAACGCAGGTGAGCGCCGGCACATGATCGAGGCTGCCGACGAAAAACCCCGAATGCCTCCCACCGGACGTCCGCTTTTGCGCGGCGCATCGAAGGTCAGCAAATGGCGCGGCTTCCTTGTTCCCATCGACGAGACGACAGGCAACATAATCTGAACCGGAGATCGCAGCAGAACCGCCCCCACTTCGGGAATAGCCTAGCTCCGCCCGTAGAAACGTTCTCGACATGCACCGGCCAGTGCCACGGCAGTACCGCCACCATGTCGAAGCGCACCGATAATTTTCCGTAGTCGGATTGGCGCGACAGCCACAAATCGGCGGCACCTTCGATGCGGCGCTCCGATTCACGGCCGACTGCTTCCATTGCCTCCATCAGCGTGCGGCGCGCCTTGACCTCGACGATCAGCACCAGATCGCCGCGCCGCGCGATCAGGTCGATCTCGCCGAACCTGGTGCGGTGGCGGCGGGCCAAAATCCGATAGCCCTTCAGCATCAGCGCCGCTGCCGCCAGCCATTCACCGTGATGGCCGCGCCGGTAGGCTTTTTGCCGGCTGGCGCTCGGCCGTTCAGCCATCGCTGTCTCCGCCGGCCCCGTCTCTTCCGGCATTCTTGAGGTCGAGCAGCCGCCGATAGAGCGCCTGCTTCTGGCCACCCGTCATCTTGGCGGCTTCCGCCGCCGCCTTGGAGGCCGGCATCTCGGCGGCGAGCGAAAGCAGAAGCCGGTCGATGTCTTCAGGCTCATCAGCGACCGCATCGGCCGGGCCGACGCAGATAACGATTTCGCCTTTCGGCGTGTCTGCTGCGGCGTAGTGGCTGGCAAGCGACTGCAGGGTGCCGGTCCGCATCTCCTCGAAAGTCTTGGTCAGCTCGCGGCCGATCGCCGCCTTGCGGACACCGCCCAGTGCCTCGACCATGGCATTGAGCGTCTCTGCCAGCCGGCGCGGGGATTCGAAGAAGATCAACGTTGCAGGCACCGCCTTCAACGCTTCCAGCCGCGTCAGCCGCTGCCCGGTCTTCACCGGCAGGAAGCCGGCAAACAGAAAGGCATCCGAAGGCAGGCCGGATGCCGTCAAAGCGGCAAGTGCTGCTGATGGGCCGGGGATCGGCACGACACGAATGCCGCGTTCCAGCGCCTCGCCGACCAGCCGGTAGCCGGGGTCGGAGATGAGCGGCGTGCCGGCATCCGAGATCAGCGCCACGCTCTGCCCGGCCAGGAGTGCTGCGATCAGCTTCGGCCCGGCCTCGCCGGCATTGTGCTCGTGGTAGGCGGTGGTGCGGCGGCGGATGCCGTAGCGGTCGAGCAGCACGCGCGAAACACGTGTGTCCTCGCAGGCGACGATATCGGCGGCGGCGAGCGTTTCCAGTGCGCGAAGTGTGATGTCGGCAAGATTGCCGATCGGCGTGGCCACCAGATAGAGCGCCGGCTCGAGCGGCCGGGCGGCAATCTCGGTCTGCCCGACCACATAACTGCGTTTGGCCAATTCGCCGGTCACCTGCACAACTCCGTTCGACCCTGTTTGGCACGGCTCACGCTTGGTTGCAAAAGTCTGGGTTGCAACGGCCGGGGTTCCAAAAGGGATGCCGATGTGAACCGGCCGCCATGCCTTCGCCATAGTAGGGAACGAAACCGTTGCCGGCGAATTTTACCCCTGATCTCGGGAGGAGCAGGATGGACAGCCTGACGATACAGGACGTTTTCGAACCCTACTATGCCGGCCGCAAGCGCTTCGCCGCGCCATGCGACAAGGGCCGGCCTGGCGAAGCCGCAGATGGCGGAACCAAGAAGCCGCTTGCACGCCAGAGATCGGCCGAGAGCAAGCCCGCAACCGAAACCGACAGCACGACGGAGCACTGACCGGACGATGCCCAATCGCTTCGACATTTTCATCACCCGCCTCGAAACAAAAAGCGCCCGCGATGGTGCAGCATCACATCCCACAGACGACCAGCACCATGCCTCGCGTGACAAAAGCGAGATCAAGCCGGCCCGTTCCGGAGAGACCAGCGAAAAAGATCGCGCCAAACACCGCCACAAGCACGAGGGCTTGATCCCCGCAGACCTTGGCGATCGGTCGAGACAGTTCTCGAAGCGCGGTTGCGAATGCTCCGCGATGTACCATTCAACCCAGATACTTCGAGACACGCGCCACCAGCAGGCCCACCAGAGCCGGGTCCATGAATTCATAGTCGTCGGGAATATCGAGGCAGATTACTCGAGCCTTTTTCAGGCTTGTCTTGAATTTCTGCTGCAGTTTGGCGCGGTGCGGTTTTTCCATCACGAAGATGATGTCGGCCCAGGCGACGAGTTCATGCGTCAACGGAGTGTCGGCATCGTGATTAGTGCCGGCCGAAGCGACCTCGATGTCCCGCCGCTTGGAAAACACCTGCTCCGCCGTCGGGCTGCGCAAGCGATTCTGGCTGCAGATGAAGAGAACGTTCTTCAACGTGCTATCTGGCCAAATCCGCCACGACCGCATCGAGCACGATCATGCCGGCCGGCGTGGCGCGCAGGCGGGCATTGCCGATCGGCGCCACCAGGCCTTCGTCCTGCAGCACCGACAGCCGTGCCGTCGACAGGCCGCGCCCTGAAAATGCCTCATAGCGGGAAAGGTCGATGCCTTCGGCCAGCCTCAGTCCCATCAGCAGGAACTCGTCGGCCTCTTCCGACCGTGTCAGGATCTCGCCGCCGGTAACGCCATGGCCCTTGGCCTCGACCAGATTGGCCCAGGTCTCCGGCATTTTCTCGGCGATCGTCACCACGCGCCGCCCGCTCTCGACGAAGCGGCCATGCGCACCGGGACCGACGCCGACATATTCGCCATAGCGCCAATAGGTGAGATTGTGCCGGCTTTCGGCGCCGGGCCTGGCGTGGTTGGAAATCTCGTAGGCCGGCAGTCCGTGCGCGGCGGTGATCTCCTGAGTTAACGCGTAGAGATCGGCGGCAACATCATTGTCTGGAATGATGAATTTCCTTGCCGCATGCAGTGCATGGAACGGCGTGCCTTCCTCGATGGTCAGCTGATAGAGCGACAGATGGTCTGCGGCGTGGCCGATCGCCTGCTCGAGTTCCGTCTGCCACGCTTTAAGCGTCTGGTCCGGCCGCGCGTAGATCAGGTCGAACGACAGCCGTGGGAATATCTCGCGCGCCAGGCCGATCGCATGAAGGGCCTCATCGACATTGTGCAAACGGCCGAGAAAGCGCAGATCCTTATCGTTCAGCGCCTGCACGCCAAGCGACACCCGGTTGATGCCCGCCGCGCGATAGCCGCGAAAGCGCTCGGCCTCGACCGACGAAGGATTGGCCTCCAGCGTCACCTCGATGCCGTCGGGCACCGCCCAGTTCTTCGCCACGGCATCCAGCACCGCCGCCACGGTCTGCGGCTTCATCAGCGACGGCGTGCCGCCGCCAAGAAAGATGCTGGTCACCTCGCGCGGCCCGGTGCGGCCGCGCATCGTCGCCAGCTCGGTCTCGAAGGCGCGGGCAAAACGCTCCTGGTCGACCGGCTGGTGGCGGACATGGCTGTTGAAGTCGCAATACGGGCATTTGGCCGCGCAGAACGGCCAGTGGACGTAGACGCCGAAACCAGGCCTGCGGTCGAGCAGCATGGTCATGCGGCGGCCAATCGGGCTTGAGCGAATTTCTGGAAGGCGCGGGCACGGTGCGACAATGCGGTTGGCTGGCCGGGCTTCCAGCCATGCTTTTCCTCCGCGCTCATCTCGCCGAAGGTCTTTTCGAACCCGTTGGGCAAGAACACCGGATCGTAGCCGAAGCCGAGCTCGCCGCGTGGCGGCCATACCAGCGTGCCCTCGACCTCACCGCGAAAATATTCTGCCTGGCCATCGGGAAAGGCCAGGCAGATGACCGCGACAAAGCGGCCCTTGCGCTGGGCAGGCGTGATCGCGCCAACTTCTTGCAAGGCCACTTCCGTGCGCTGCATGGCCATGCCGAAGTCGCGGGAGCCGTCCGGCGTCTCAGCCCAATTGGCGGTGTAGACGCCGGGTGCGCCGTCGAGCGCATCGACACACAGGCCGGAATCGTCCGACAGCGCCGGCAATCCAGTGGCCTTGGCGGCAGCCAAGGCTTTTATGAGGGCGTTCTGCTCGAAAGTGGTGCCGGTCTCGTCCGGCTCCGGCAAGCCGTATTCCTTTGCGGACTTCGCTTCTATGCCGAATGGCGCCATCAGATCGGCGAATTCCCGCAATTTGCCGGCGTTATGGCTGGCGACGACGATCTTATGCCCGTCAAGCGAGTGAACAGTTGGCGAATGAACAGCTGGCGAATGAACAGTCGGCGAATGCATCAGATGCCCCAGATTCTTGGCTCGGCGAATTCGATCGAATTGCCCGACGGGTCGCGAATATAGATCGAGCGGCCGCCCTGCGGCCATTCGAACTCGCTTTCGATGGCGATTTTTTTCGCCTCGAGATGCGCTTTCCAGCGTCGGATTTCATCCGCGCTTGCGGCGAAGCAAAGATGGCCCTCGCCGACCGCGCCATGCGGCGGTACTTTGAGCTTGGCGTCGGCCGGCGGCGGCACTTTGGTCGCCTCGGCATTGAAGATAAGCAGCACGCCGTCGCCGCAGCGGAAGAAGAGATGCCTGCCATCGACCTTGCCGAGCAGATCGAGCCCGAGCACGCCCGAATAGAACCGTTCCGCGGCAGCAAGGTCCGTCACGTAGAGTGCTGATTCCAGGATTGCGGAAGGAGTCACAGGATCGCCAATCTCATCAATATTGAAGGCAGCTAAGCCACCGCCATTTGCTGCAAGCTGACTAGGCGCTGAATACCTTTCTTGGCGAGCTCCATCAACGCCGCGAACTGCTCTTCCGAGAACGGCTCGCCCTCGGCCGTGCCTTGGATCTCGACGATGCCGCCCTTGCCGGTCATGACGAAATTGGCGTCGGTGCCGGCCGAGGAATCCTCGATGTAGTCGAGATCGATGACCGGCTGGCCATCATGGATGCCGCAGGAGATCGCCGCGACGTGATCCTTCAGCACCTTGCCCAAGCTCGCCATTTGGCGGGCTTCCATCCAGCGCAGGCAGTCGTAGAGCGCCACCCAGCCGCCGGTGATCGAAGCGGTGCGCGTGCCGCCGTCGGCCTGGATTACGTCGCAGTCGACGGTGATCTGCTGCTCGCCGAGCGCCTGCAGATCGACCACGGCGCGCAGGGAGCGGCCGATCAGCCGCTGGATCTCCAGCGTGCGGCCGCCTTGTTTGCCGGCCGAAGCCTCGCGGCGCATGCGCTCGCCGGTCGAACGCGGCAGCATGCCGTATTCCGCCGTCACCCAGCCCTTGCCTGAGTTGCGCATCCAGCCCGGCACCTTTTCCTCCAGGCTGGCCGTACACAGCACATGGGTGTCGCCGAACTTCACCAGGCACGAGCCTTCCGCATGCTTGGAGACGCCGCGCTCGAAGGAGATGGGGCGCATTTCGTCGAATTGGCGTTTGGAAGGGCGCATTCAGGCTTCTTTCTTTCTTCGGAATCTTGGCCGGGGAATCTTGGCCGGCTTGTAGCCGCACGGGGCGTGAGGCGCAAAGGAAAATGGACCGGTTGCGCCGCCGCCGCGGAAGTCTATATCTTCAGAGCGGAGGTTTTTGGCTCGAAATGACAAAGGCAGTCGATCCCGGTTTGCAGTCGCACGTGCTCCCGTCGCACGCGCTGCAATCGCCCGCGCTTCAATCGCTCGACATGCGTTCGCGCGACATCTTCCGGCGCATCGTCGATTCCTATTTGAGGGATGGCGAGCCGGTCGGTTCGCGCAGCTTGTCACGCATCCTGCCGTCATCGCTGTCGCCGGCCACCATCCGCAACGTGATGAGCGACCTTGAGCATCTCGGCCTGATCTATGCGCCGCACATTTCGGCTGGCCGGCTGCCGACCCAGGCAGGCCTGCGCTTCTTCGTCGATGCTTTCATGGAACTTGGTGACCTCTCCGACGAGGAGCGCCGCACCATCGAGGCGCAGGTGCGCGCCTCCGGCTCGGGCGCGACGCTGGAGCATATGCTGACCGAGGCCAGTCAGATGCTGTCCGGCATGTCGCGCGGCGCCGGCCTCGTGCTCGCCGCCAAGAATGAGGTGGCGCTTAAGCACATCGAATTCATCCAGCTCGAGCCGACCAAGGCGCTGGCCGTGCTGGTCTCGCAGAACGGCGACGTCGAAAATCGCGTCATCGATCTGCCCGCCGGCATCACCATCTCGCAATTGCACGAAGCCTCCAACTTCCTCAACGCCCATATCCGCGGTCGCACCCTGGCCGAGGCGCGGGTCGAGATCGCCCGCATCAAGGAAGAGACCAGGGCAGCCCTCGACACGCTGTCGCAGGATCTGGTCGAGAAGGGCCTGGCGGTCTGGGCAGGCGCTGAAAGCGGCGTGCCTGGGCGGCTTATCGTGCGCGGCCGCGCCAATCTCCTGGAAAACGTCACTGCCCAGGCCGACATAGAGTTGCTGCGGCATCTGTTCGAGGATCTGGAGACGCAGGATGGGCTGATCCAGCTTCTCGACCTCGCCGAGGAAGGCCCGGGCGTGCGCATATTCATCGGTTCGGAAAACAAGCTGTTTTCGCTGTCTGGCTCCTCGCTGGTGGTGGCACCCTATCGCGACAAGGACGCGCGCGTCGTCGGTGCGCTCGGCGTCATCGGGCCGACGCGGCTGAATTATGCGCGCATAGTACCGATGGTCGACTATACCGCGCAGCTGATTTCGCGCATGCTGAGCTAGGAGCCGCCGCGGGCCTGCCGCAAGGAGGAGAAAAGAATGGCGCTGGAATCGTTCAAGGCCCAGATCAGTCTGCTGCTCGAAGAAATGATCAACCAGCCGGAGGATCAGCACGAGGTGCAAGAGCAGTTGCGCGAGAAGCTGCAAGAGATGCGGGCGATGGGCTTGCCGCTGCCGGCCGATCTGGTCGCGCTGGAAAAGCGCCTCGACGACGACTTTTACGCCTCTGGCAACTGAACGGGTTCGGCTTCAAATCCTCGTGTGCTGGACGACCGCTTGGAACGATCAATACCTGATGCCGTTTGCCCTGTTCGAGGCGAATCCCGGAGGACGTTGATGATCCGATCTGGCGGCTTTGCGGCCGTTGCCGCTGCCCTCCTTGTTGCGACACCGGCAGCCGCCCAGCAGGCGGACCAGAATGTGCTCAAAGGCGAAGCCGCGTTCGGCGATTGGCACGCCGACAGGCCTGGCGTCCGCCGCCTGATCGGGCCGCAAGACATGCCGGCAGCCGACCCCGCCCAATCCGCTTCGAACGGCGCCGGCGTGGCGGAACGGCCCGAAAGCGCCAAGCCAGAATTGCCGCCGGGCTTTTCGGCCGAAATGATCGCATCCGGCATCGTCAATCCACGTGTCGTGCGCGTCGCTCCGAATGGCGACCTGTTTGTTGCCAACAGCCATGCCGACCAAATACGCGTCTATCGTCTCGCCGAGGGCAGCGCCAAGCCCATCGAGAAAGCGATCTTCGCCAAGGGGCTCAATTATCCCTACGGCATCGCCTTCTATCCGCCAGGAGACAAACCGCAATGGGTTTATGTCGCCAACAGCGACAGCATCGTCCGCTTCCCCTATCGCGATGGCGACCTGAAGACATCCGGCAAACCAGAAACCATTGTCGCCAAAATCCCGTCGGGCGGTCATACGACCCGCGACATCGCCTTCTCGCAGGACGGCAAAACGCTTTATTTGTCGGTTGGCTCCGCCTCGAACGTCGCCGAGGACATAGGCAAGGAGCCGGATAGCGGCCTCGACGCCTGGGCGAAATCAAAGCCGCTCGGGGCGGCCTGGGGCTCCGAGGACGGCCGTGCCGACGTGCTCGCCTTCGATCCGGATGGGAAAAATCCCCGAACGGTCGCCACCGGCCTGCGCAACTGTACGGGCATGACCGTGCAGCCCGCCACCGGCGCATTGTGGTGCGTCGTCAATGAGCGCGACGAACTCGGCGACAACGTGCCGTTCGAATTTGCAACTGCGGTCAAGGACGGCGGATTCTATGGTTGGCCTTGGTACTACATCGGCAATAACGAGGATCCGCGCCATCAGGGCGAGCGGCCAGACCTCGCCAGCAAGGCCACTGTCCCCGATGTACTGATGCAGGCGCATTCGGCGCCGATGAACATGGCCTTCTACGACGGCAAGAACTTTCCGGCGGATTATCAGGGTGACGCTTTCGTCACCATGCATGGTTCGTGGAACCGTGGCGCCAGGACCGGCTACAAGGTGGTGAGGCTCAAATTCAGGGATGGCAAGCCGACCGGCGAATATGAGGACTTCATGACCGGCTTCGTCATCTCGAACGACGCCGTCTGGGGCCGCCCGGTCGGTGTCGCGATGGCCAAGGACGGCTCGCTGATCGTCACAGAGGACGGTAACGGCACCATCTGGCGCGTTACCTACGAAGACGGCCGCTCCTGAACGGCGGTGTCGCCTGCTGCGCTGGCGCAATCGAATCCGGCCCGAGGGAATTCACCCAACTTCAACATTGTGCGACAAGCGCGAATCATGACGCTCACCGGGTTCCTCGCCTACAGCGCCGCCCTCGGCATCGCCGCAGCCATCCCCGGCCCAGGCGTCACCGCGCTTGTTGCGCGTGCGCTGGGTTCCGGCTTCCGCTCGTCGCTGGCCATGTCGTTCGGGCTGATGCTCGGCGACCTGACCTATCTCACTGCCGTGGTGCTCGGCCTGGCTTTCGTCGCACAAACCTTCGGCATGGTCTTCCTGGCCATCAAATGGCTGGGCGTCGCCTACCTCGCTTTTCTTGGCTGGCGTTTCTGGACGAGCGGCATCACGCCGGAGACGGTAGAGGCGAAAAAAGGCAAGGGCGGCTTGGCATCCAGCTTCGTAGCCGGCCTCGCGGTCACGCTCGGCAATCCGAAGACGATGATCTTCTATCTCGCCATCACCCCGACCATCGTCGATCTGAAGACGATCACGCTGGCCGATTACGGCATCCTCGTCGCGATCACGATCGTCGTCCTGCTCGTGGTGCTGGTGCCCTATCTGGCGCTGGCGGCCAAGGCGCGATGGTTCCTGAAGTCGCCGCGGGCGCTGAGGGCACTCAACCGCACCGCCGCCGGCTTCATGGTCGGTGCGGCGGCGGCAATTGCCGCCCGCCAATAGATCTCTTTCGCCAATCCGCCCAAGGATTGCCACGCCTTGCAAGGGCGGGGGTATTCAGCACGAACTTCACTCGGATATTTTCGATCGACAGCCTATCTTGCGCGGTGGATGGCTCTATCCTATGCCCGCCCCGACTCTTGCCGCTTGACCTTTGGGAGGAAAATCAATGAACAAGCCCGCCACCCCCACACACGTGCCCGGCCGCGGCCGCATCTACAATTCGATCACCGAGACGATCGGTGACACGCCGCTGGTGCGGCTTGATAAATTCGCCAGGGAGAAGGGTGTCGTCGCCAATCTGCTGGCCAAGCTCGAATTCTTCAACCCGATCGCCTCGGTCAAGGACCGCATCGGCGTTTCGATGATCGAGGCATTGGAGGCTTCGGGCAGGATCACGCCCGGCAAGACCACCCTGATCGAGCCGACCTCGGGCAATACCGGCATCGCGCTCGCCTTTGCCGCCGCCGCCAAGGGCTACAAGCTGATCCTGACCATGCCGGAAACCATGTCCGTCGAACGCCGCAAGATGCTGGCGCTGCTCGGTGCCGAACTGGTGCTGACCGAGGGGCCGAAAGGCATGAAGGGCGCCATCGCCAAGGCGGACGAGCTGGCGGCAACGCTGCCCGACGCTGTCATTCCGCAGCAATTCGAAAACCCGGCCAATCCGGAAATCCATCGCCGCACCACGGCCGAGGAAATCTGGAACGACACCCATGGCGAAGTCGATATCTTCGTTGCCGGCATCGGGACCGGCGGCACCATCACCGGCGTCGGCCAGGTGCTCAAGAAGCGCAAGCCCTCGGTGCATGTCGTCGCCGTCGAACCGGAAGCTTCGCCGGTGCTGTCGGGCGGCCAGCCAGGCCCGCACAAGATCCAGGGCATTGGCGCCGGTTTCGCGCCAAAAATCCTCGACACGACGATCTATGACGAGATCGTCAAGGTCTCGAACGAGGATTCGGTTGCCAATGCACGGCTCGTCGCTCGGCTCGAAGGTGTGCCGGTCGGCATCTCGTCGGGTGCCGCCCTGCAAGCGGCGATCGTCGTCGGCTCGCGGCCCGAGAACAAGGGCAAGAACCTCGTCGTCGTCATCCCCTCCTTCGCCGAGCGCTATCTCTCGACGATCCTGTTCGAGGGATTGGGCGCTTAGACAGGAGCGTTTTTGACCGGTTCGTAGCGATCCTTCGCGATGCCCTCCGGCATCAAACGTTCTGTATCAACGCTTCGGCGTGGACCGCTGAAAAACCACCTGTGGCGGGCGTCGTTCGCTTGAGCGGCGAGTCACTTCCCTATCAAATCGTCGCTGCCCGGCTGGCGGAGGACTTCATGTACAAACTCTATACGCGTGCCAATACCGGCGGCTTTGTCGTCGAGGCGGCCCTCGCTTTGGCGGGCGTGCCTTTCGACCGGATCGACGTTCCGAAGGGCCGACTCGATCAGGCCTTTTTAGATATCAGCCCATTGAACCAGGTGCCGGTCCTGATTTTGCCGGACGGACGCTCGATGACCGAATCAGCGGCGATCTGCGTCCTGTTGGCCGAACGCCACCCGGACGCAGCTCTAGCGCCGGCCGCGAACACACCTGACCGTGCCGACTTCCTGCGCTGGATGTTTTTCATGTCCTCCGTCATTTATCCAGCCAGCCTGCGGTTCTTCTACGCTGATCGCTACACGGCCGACGCCGGCGGCGTGGACGCCGTCAAACAGGCGGCGGTCTCGGAATTGGATCGCAGCTTCGCCGTTCTCGATGCCGCCCTCGGGGGCCGTGACTGGCTGGTCGGCGACCGGCTCTCGCTGGCCGACATCTATCTCGTCATGTTGGTGGCCTGGCATCCGGAGGTCGCGACAGTTCCAACCGCTTGGCCGAACATCGAACGCCTGTGGGCCAAGTTGCGGGAACATCCGGTAATAAAGCGGCTGAACGCCTCTCACGACATGTGGCCGGCCTAAGCACTCGGCCCTGTCTCAGTGTCTTCCCACGCGGCCGAGCCCTGCCCGTCGTTCCTGCAGGAAGCGGCGCACGGCCGGATCGCGTTCGAGGCCGATAGCCCGGTCATAGGCCTCGCTCGCTTGCCGAACTTTGCCGAGTCTGGCCAGCAGGCCCGCGCGGGCGGCCCAGTAGGGTTGATAGTCATACAGCCGCTTGTCGCCGCTGAGTTGATCAAGCGCGCCCAATCCTGCCGAAGCACCTTCGGCCTCGGCAATCGCCACTGCACGGTTGATCGACACCACCGGCGATCCGGCAATCACCGACAGCGCGTCGTAGAGCTCCTTGATCGCGACCCAGTCGGTACAACCGGTCAGCCGCCGCGTCGTATGGGCGGACTGCACGGCGGCCTCGAGCTGATAGCGGCCGACAACGCCCTTGGTCGCCGCGCGCCCGAGCAGCGCCTCCGCTTCATCGATCAGGGTGTCGTCCCACAATGCAAGATCCTGCTCGGCCAGCGGCACATAATCGCCCGCCGCGTTGCGCCGGGCTGCACGCCGCGCCTCGGCGAACAGCATCAGCGCCAGCAGGCCGAGCGCTTCTGGTTCGTCCGGCATTAACGTCGCCAGCAGACGGCCGAGCCAGATGCCTTCGGTCGCTAGGTTGCGGCGCTGCGTTTCGGTGCCGGCCGGGTCGGACCAACCTTCGGCAAACGCCGCGTAGATTGCTTCCAGAACGGTGCCCAGCCGCTCGCCGAGCTCGGCCCGCTCCGGCACGCGGAACGGAATGCCTGTCTCGCGAATGCGCATTTTGGCGCGCACCAGGCGCTGGCTCATCGTGGCTGGCGAGACAAGAAAAGCCGAGGCGATGGTCGCTGCGTCGAAGCCCAGGACCGTCTGCAGGATCAGCGGTGCTCGCACGCCGGCCTCGATTGCCGGATGGGCACAGGCAAACATCAACCTGAGCCGCTCGTCCGGCAGATCTTCGTCGGCCACGCGTGCCTCCATCTCCTCGGCGATCAGCCTAAGGTGGTCGCGGGCCGCCTCGCTTGTCAGTCGCCGTCTGACAGCGTCGACGCGGCGCTTGCGTGCCACTGCCAGCAGCCAGGCTTCCGGCTTGTCGGGCACGCCCGCCTGTGGCCAACGCTCGAGCGCCGCTGCAAAGGCATCGGCCAAGGCGTCCTCGGCAGCGGCCACGTCGCGCGTGCGTGCGGCGAGATATGCGACCAGCTTGCCGTAGCTTTGCCGGGCGGCCGCTTCCGCCGCCGCCCGCGCGGTATCGGGCAGTTCCGGCATCACATGGTGAGTTCCCAGATCGGCCGCACCTCTACGGTGCCGGTGCTGGCGCCCGGGCAGCGCGCCGCCCAGGCAATGGCCGCGTCGACGTCCTCCGCTTCGATCATATAGAAGCCGGCAAGCTGCTCCTTGGTGTCGGCATAGGGGCCGTCGAGAACGTTGGTCTTGCCATTGGCCATCCGCACAGAGGTAGCGGATTGCGTCGGCTTCAGCCGGTCGCCTGCGAGCCAGGCGCCAGATTTCTTCAACGCTTCGGTATAGGCGACATAGGCGCTCGACATCTGTGTCACCGCGTCTGCCGGCGCGGCTGCCATCCCCGCTTCGTTTCCGTAGATCAAAAGCATGTATCGCATCGTCTTCTCCCGTTTCTAAGGCCGCATCGTTGCGAGCCGGACGTATGTCGCGCGGCCCTGCCCGATTTCGACAGGCGCTGGAAAAATCTTTCGGCCGCGATGCGACCTCGCGCAAGCGCCGATGTGCTGGGGCACTGCTTAGCCGTTCGTCTAATCGCTGCTTATTGCGGGTTGGCATTTCCCGCCCGCTGTCTAAACTCGCCTCGCTTCGTGCCGCAGAGGAGGGCACGGCGGCGAATTTTCAGGGAGGAAATCGCATGCTCGATTTCAGGACGAAATTTGTTGCAGCCGGCGTGCTGTCGCTGTCGCTTGGCCTTGGCGCGGTATCGGCCAAGGCACAGGAATTCATCAACGTGCTGACCGGCGGCACGTCCGGCGTCTACTATCCGCTCGGCGTCGCGCTATCGGAAATCTATGGCAAGGGCATCGAAGGCGCGCGCACCCAGGTGCAGGCGACGAAAGCGTCAGTCGAAAACCTCAACCTGCTGCAGCAGGGCAAGGGCGAGATCGCCTTTGCGCTCGGCGATTCCGTCAAGCTGGCCGCCGAAGGCAATACCGAAGCCGGCTTCCCAGGCAAGCTCGACAAGCTGCGCGGCATCGCCGCCATCTATCCCAACTACATCCAGATCGTCGCCAGCAAGGAATCCGGCATCAAGACGCTCGCCGATCTCAAGGGCAAGAGCTTGTCGGTCGGCGCGCCGGCCTCAGGCACCGAGCTCAACGCCCGCACGGTATTTGCCGCTGCCGGGCTGAAATACGAAGACCTCGGGCGGATCGAATATCTGCCCTTCGCCGAATCGGTGGAGCTGATCAAGAACCGCCAGCTCGACGCCACGCTGCAATCGGCTGGCCTTGGGGTCGCGTCGATCCGTGATCTCGCCACCTCGGTGCCGGTGAACATCGTTGCCGTGCCGGCGGAGGACGTCGCCAAGATCGGCTCGCCCTATCTGTCCGTGGTCATCCCCAAGGGCACCTATGAGGGCCAGACCGAGGATGTCGCGACCGCCGCCGTCGGCAATTTCCTGATCACCAGCGCCGATGTCTCCGACGAGACCGCCTACCAGATGACCAAATTGCTGTTCGAGCATCTCGACCAGCTCACCGCTGCCCACGCCGCCGCCAAGGCGATCGACCCGGCCAAGGCGCTCGACGGCATGCCGGTGCCGCTGCATCCAGGCGCCGAGAGGTATTACAAGGAAAAGGGATTGGTGAAGTAAGGAGCCATCCCTCCCCCTTTGAGGAGAAGGTGGACAGCTGCCGCAGGCGGATGGATGGGTACGGTCGGTTGAGGCCGCGCACTGCCGCATCGACCCCACCCGCCTCGCTTCGCTGGAGCGCGCCCCGCCAGGAACCCGCTAATGACCGCAACCCCGACCGTTCTTTCCCCCACAGCGGAAGCTCCTGTCGAAGGATTGCCGCCGGGCTTCGGCGAAGGCATCGCCGGCAAGGCGGCTTTTTTTATCGCCATCGCCTTCTCCATCTTCCAGATCTACATCGCCGCCTATGGCAGCCTGCCGAGCCAGGTCGTACGCGCCATGCATGTCGGCTTCCTGCTGCTGCTCGGCTTTGCCCTAATCGCCAATCTGCGCGCCAAAAGCGTCCCGGCGAAAGCAGTGTTCTGGACGCTCGGCGTGCTTGGCTTCGCCACCGGTCTGTACAATTGGGTGTTCTATGCCGACCTCATCCGCCGCTCCGGCTTCCTCACCACGCCTGACCTGATCGTCGGCGCGGTGCTGGTCGTGCTGGTTTTCGAGGCGGCGCGGCGGTTGATGGGGCTGCCGCTCGCGGTCATTGCCTTCATCTTCCTTGCCTATTGCTTTGTCGGCAATCATTTGCCGCCGCCCTTCATCCATCGCGGCTATGATTTCTCCCAGCTCGTCGACACCTTCGCTTTTGGCACCGAAGGCATTTACGGCACGCCGATCTATGTCTCGGCCGCCTACATCTTCATCTTCGTCGTCTTCGCCGCGTTTCTTGAACGCGCCGGCATGATCGCGCTGTTCAACGATTTTGCGCTTGGCCTGGTCGGCTCATGGCGCGGCGGCCCGGCGCAGGTCTGCGTGCTGTCCTCGGCGCTGATGGGCACGATTTCCGGCTCCGGCGTCGCCAATGTCGTGGCCAGCGGCCAGTTCACCATCCCGCTGATGAAGCGCTTCGGCTTCCGCTCGGCGTTCGCCGGCGCCGTCGAGGCGACCTCTTCGATGGGCGGCCAGATCATGCCGCCGGTGATGGGCGCGGTTGCCTTTATCATGGCCGAGACCCTGAACATCCCCTATGCCGCGGTGGTCAAGGCGGCGATCATTCCGGCGCTGCTCTATTTCGGCGCCTGTTTCTGGCAGGTGCACCTGGAAGCCGGCAAGGCCGGCCTGCACGGCATGGCCAAGGCCGACCTGCCCAATCCGTGGGATGCGGTGAGACAACATTGGCCGCTGGTACTGCCTCTCGCAGCACTGATCTACCTGCTGTTTGCCGGCTACACACCGGTATTCGCCGGCACCATGGGCCTGGCGCTGACCATTGTGCTCATCCTCGGCACGCCGCTTGCGGCATCGATCGGGCCGCTCGCCTTCCGCATCGTCTTCTGGCTGGCGCTCGGGCTTGCCGCGGCTTCCTTCATGAAATTCGGCGTCGACATCCTCAGCCTGGTCATCGCCGTGCTGGTTGTCGCCTGCCTCACTTTCAAAGGCGGGCGCGAGACGCTGCGCATATGCGTGGATTCCCTTGCCGAGGGAGCAAAGAACGCGCTGCCGGTCGGCATTGCCTGCGCCATTGTCGGCATCGTCATCGGCACGTTGACGCTCACCGGCATCGCCTCGACCTTCATCGGCTGGATCATCTCGATCGGCGAGAACAATCTGTTCCTGTCGCTGCTTTTGACCATGCTCACCTGCCTGGTGCTCGGCATGGGCATACCGACCATTCCCAACTACATCACCACTTCGTCGCTGGCCGGGCCGGCGCTGCTGTCGCTCGGCGTGCCGTTGGTGGTCAGCCATATGTTCGTCTTCTATTTCGGCATCATGGCCGATCTCACCCCGCCTGTGGCGCTAGCCGCCTTCGCCGCCGCACCCATGGCCAAGGAAAGCGGCCTCAAGATCGGCATCCAGGCCACCAAGCTTGCCATTGCCGGCTTCGTGGTGCCGTTCATGGCGGTCTATACCCCGGCGCTGATGCTGCAGGACCCCGGCCCGATCGCCGCCCAGTTCGGCTATCCCGTCGAGGTTACCTATATCGTCATCAAGGCCTGCATGGGCATCGTCCTGTGGGGTGCCGCCGCCGTCGGCTTTCTCGCCCGGCGCATGGCCTGGTGGGAACGCCTCGTCGCCTTCGCCGCCGGCGTGCTGCTGGTTGCGGCACTGCCGCTCACCGACGAGGCGGGCTGGGTGCTGTCTCTTGCCTGGATCGGCTGGCACTGCTGGCGCGCGCGGCAGGCTTCGCTGGCCAACTCGGCATGAGCCTCTGCATCGTGGCGGCCGGCAAGACGGTGACGCTCGCGGTCGCTGCCTTCACGCTGTCCTGGGTGCATTCGGTGGAGAAGACCCAGTGGCAGGAAGACTGGAAGGTGCTGCCGTCCGGCCTGGAGCTCGTCGAGGCCCGCATCAAGGGATCGGGCGCCGGGATGGAGCCGCCGCAAGGCTCGGCACTGCGCGACGGCTGGTGGGTCTATTCGCCCAAGGTCGGGCCACAGCGGCGCCTGGTGCTCGCCGCCTCGGGCGCCACGGGTCAGGGCTGGACGCTGTGCACGGCGCAGGACTGCCGCGAACTTGGCAAGGTGGCAGGCGACACGATCTCGCTGGAGCCGTGCGGGCCGGTGGGATCCAGCCAGCCGCGGTAGCGGGCGATCATGCCGGCAAGCGGATGCGAGATATCGACATGGAAGCGGAAGCGGCCATCCTCCACCGTTTCGTAGGAAGTCGTGCGTGGACCGAGCCACATCGGCAGCGGCAGGCCGAAAAAGCTCCAGCGGCGCAAGACCAGTGCCAGCCGGCCGTCCTCGGCAACCAGTGCCATCGCGAAGGTCAGCGGGCCGAAGCGTTCGCACAGCAGGCGCTGCGATCGACCCCGGCCTGCGACCTGCAGGCTCGAAAAACTGTGCTTGCCGAAGGTCCGCGTCCAGGTCTCGCCGTCCTTGTCGGTGTCGAAGCGGACATGAACCGGGATGTCCTCGCTTGCCCCGGGGAAGCCGACCATCCAGGCCATTAGCCGGCCAAGAACATTGCGCCCGCGATCGACGCGCGCGCGGCCTGCGGCCGTGATCGTACGGTCATGCATTGACCGTATTGCCTCGGGAAGACCTTGCCAGGCGGCACCGAGCAGCTCGGCATAAAGCCGCTTGTCCTCGTCCGCGGCCCCGTTCCTGAAGCCGGTGTAGATCGTCCGCCCGGCGAACAGGGCCTCGTAATCCCGGAGCTCCAAATCGCGCACCGCCGCCCGTGCGCCCGGCGCCGGTTGTTGTCCGGCCAGCGCTTTGCGGACCAGTGCTTCGACCGCCATCGACGGGATCAGCGGCCCGTCATTGCCCTCGGCCAAGAGATGCCACGAGCGCTTGACGATGGCGCCCGCCTGGTCCGATCCCTCCACCTCGACGAACATGCCGCCGCGATGCTCGCCCCAGCGCAGCCGGTTCGTTGCCTGATGCATCAGCGGCGCCAGCGGCAAAAGCGAACCGATCAATCCGGCGCGCACCAGCCAGGCGAGGCCGATCAGGGCGCGGTGAAGCACTTCGGGTACCGGCCCGGCTCCCATCCAGATGGTCCTCGCCTCCGGCCAAAGTTCGGCCAAGGCGCGCAGGTCGGGAACGTCGACAAGCGAAAACAGCGTGTTTCGAAGCGGCAGCCGGCCAGGCGGCGCGATAGTGTAGCGCAGTTGTTCGGTGAACGGACGGCCTTGTTCGGCACGGCCGTTGCGAACAAGCCGCACCGGCTGACCGGCATAACCGGCGATAGCGCGAATGACGTTCCCGCCGACACCGGCAAAGGCCGAAGGCGCGATGCCGCCGCGAATGCCGTCGACCCGCGTCAGGTCCGAAGACAGGCGGCGCACCGCCGCCGCCGTCAGCACCGGAAAGCTCGAGACGCCGGACAGCAGGAAGACGCCGGCGTTTCGCGCAGCCTCGTCGAACGCAGAGACACCGGCGACGAAATCTGAGCCGTCGGCTAGATCGAGATAGTTGATGCGCCGGGCGATGCAGGCCTCGATCAGGCGATAGCGTCCCTCGCCATAGGCCTGGAACGGACCGCTCGCGTCGACTACGATATCGGGCTCAAATGCAGCGAGTTGCGCGGCAAGATCGCCGTCACGGTCGAACAGTGCCGGCACCAGCTGGGCTGCTGTCGGGGCACGCTTCTTGCAATACGCGTCAGCCTTGGCGAACGAGCGCCCGGCGACGACGAGGATCAGACGCGGCTCGCCCTCCAGAAGCTCGACGGTGCGACCGCCAAAGGTGCCATAGCCGCCGACGACAAGAACCTTCATCCGCAGTTCCCCCAAAATGGCCCGCCCGCTCCCGGCCAGGGCAACGAACCTAGCCGATCAATCTTGCCCTCACCTCGGCGGAAGGGATTTCACAATCGTCCTTCTTGCCGAACAGCGCGTAGCGGTTCTTTGCGATGCGGTCGTAGAGCCAGTCGCGAAGCGGGCGCGGCAACAGCAGCAGGATCCGCGCCGCTCGCCACGGCCAGCCGAGTTCGGCCATGATGGCAACGAAACTGTCCAGGCGGGTGAAAGCGGCGCCATCGACGATGACGAGATTGGTCTCGTAGCGATCCGTCCGCAGCCCGTATTTCTTGAACAGCATCTCGCCGAAGCGCGACTGCGCCGTTACGAAATGGAAGCGGCCCTTGCGGTCGAGCTTCACCACCATGCGCACAAAGCCCGAGCACAACACGCAAATACCGTCGAACACGATCAACGGGCGACTCGATTCGAATTCTGGCGGCTCAGGAGAATGGTTCGGCTTGACGATCACGGGGCGCCCGGCAGCTGGTGTCAGGCGACACTAGGCCTGCCGGCGGCTGGATCAAAGCCCGGAATGCTAGAGGTTTGGCGTTGTCGCACGCCGTCTGTCGGTCAGCGCAGGGCGCTCGGCGCGATAGGTCGTCGACCGATTGTCGGCGTCGGGCCGGCAGATACGGCTGTCGTGACGGCTCTCCATGCTCATCATCAGTGCACGCTGATCCCAAGCGTGTTGCCACGGCGCGCGCAGGCGGGGCCTGGGCCGCGCATGTAATAGCGCTCGGGTCGATAGGTCGGCGCGACGAATTCGCGGATGGCGGCGGCATAGCCGGCGATTTGATTCCAGAAGCTCATTTTACTCGGTCCCTGTCCCGTTTCGGATGTCCCTTCCGAATTGCGGGGATCATAGCGTCCAGGCGTGAATAGTCGGTGAACGCGATGTTAATCTCTGGTCGAAAATGCCTTTGTTCATGGCTGGAATGCGGCTGATTCGCGGTGTTTCCATGCAGTCCGTCGGCATTTCGCCCAGTGTGACTTTTGCATCACATATGTTTCGCCTGAATGTCGCAGAGGCGCGGTTTTGTTTCAGGTTTTTGCTGGACCGCGAAATTTCCGTGCACGCGGCCGGAAAACCAGGAACCCGCCCGTCAGCCGCACGTTGATTTCCCAGTGCCGGGACGAACCGGTTCCGCAGGCTGTGGTGCTCGGGTTGGGCCGCAGCCAAAAATCCGAAACTGCAAGAGCAATGGAAAGGCAAAGGCCATGGGCTTCTTTTCGAAGGATATCAAAACACTCGACGACCTGTTCGTGCACACGCTGCGCGACATCTATTACGCTGAAAAACAGATCGAGAAATCGCTGCCGAAGATGATCGACAAGGCGAGTGATCCGCAGCTGAAAGCCGGCTTTGAGAAACATCTCGCCCAGACCAAGGGTCATATCCAGCGTGTCGAGCAGGTGTTCGAACTGCACGGTGTGAAGGCCAAGCAGGTCGACTGCCCGGCCATCGACGGCATTCTCGAAGAGGCCGACGACGTCAGCGGCGACATCGCCGACAAGGAGGTCCTCGACGCTGCGCTGATCGCCTCGGCCCAGGCGGTCGAGCATTATGAAATGACCCGTTACGGCACCTTGATTGCCTGGGCCAAGCAACTGGGCCGCAGCGACTGCGCCAATGTGCTGGCCAACAATCTCAAGGAGGAACAGGCGACCGACCGCAAGCTTACCGAGATGGCGGAAAGCAAGATCAACCTGCAAGCCGCCGAGTAGGGCAGCGATAGAGAATTGAGTTCAAGGCAAGGCTGGGCCTAAACCCCGGACTTGCCTTTTGCGCCGCCGGAACCGGAACGGACTTTGCCCGTTCTGGGTTGAACGTTGTCGCGCAGGGAGTTTGTCATGGCGCCGCGCCCCGCCTGGAGAGGGTATCTCAAGCTTTCGCTGGTCACTTGCGCCGTCGAACTGACCAATGTCGTCACCCAGGCCGAGAAAGTCTCGTTCCGCGTGCTCAACCGCAAGACCGGCAATACCGTCAAACGCGTCTATGTCGATTCGGCAAGCGGCAAGCCGCTCGATGAAGGCGACGAGATCAAGGGCTACGAGATCGGCGACGGCGACTTCGTTCAAATCGAGGAGGAGGAGATCGAAGCCGTGCAGATCGAATCCTCGCATACGATGAGCCTCGATGGGTTCATCGAAAAATCCTCGATCCAGCAGATCTATCTCGATACGCCCTACTATGTGACGCCTGCTGACGAGGTCTCGGAAGAGGCCTTCGCCGTCATCCGCGACGCCATGGCCGCCAAGAAGACGGCGGGGCTAGCCCGCATTGTGCTCTATCGCCGCGAACGTCCGGTGGTCATCGAGCCATTGGGCAAGGGTCTGCTGCTGACGACGCTGCGCTATGGCGATACGGTTCGCAGGCCCGAGATGGTGTTCGGCGACATCAAGCCGGTGAAGACCGACGCCGAGATGATCAGACTGGCCGAACACATCGTCGATGAGAAACAGGCGAAGTTCGATCCTTCCGAATTCGAGGACAAATACGAAAACGCCCTGATCGAGCTGGTCCGCGCCAAGAAGGCCGGCAAGAAGGCACCGAAGACAAAGGCGGAACCACGGCCCTCCAACGTCGTCAATCTCTTCGATGCACTGAGGAAGAGCCTTTCGTCGGAAGCCGGTGCGCCGGCAAAGACCGGACGCCCGGCAAAGGGCGCCAAGTCCAAAGCTGCTCGGCGCAAATCTGCTTAGGATCAGACCATGGCCAGCCTCGAGCAGTATCACGCCAAGCGCAATTTCAAGAAGACGGCCGAACCGGCCGGCAAGGTTTCGCGCGGCAAGAAAGCCGAGCCGGGTGGCATTTTCGTCATCCACAAGCATGCCGCCACCAGGCTTCACTACGACCTTCGCCTCGAGCATGGCGGTGTGCTGTGGAGCTGGGCGGTGACGCGAGGCCCGAGCCTCGACCCGCACGAAAAGCGGCTCGCCGTGCATGTCGAGGACCACCCGATCGACTATGCGCCGTTTGAAGGCACTATCCCGAAGGACCAATATGGCGGCGGCTCGGTCATTGTCTGGGACGAGGGAACTTGGGTTCCCGATGGCGACCCGGCAAAGGCGATGAAGAAAGGCCATATCAGTTTCGAACTGCATGGCCACAAATTGCATGGCGCCTGGCATCTGGTGCGGCTGAAGCCGCGTCCGGGCGAAAAGCGTGACAACTGGTTGCTGATCAAATCCGACGATGCCGCCGCGCGTCCGGGCGAGGACATTTTGCAGGAGGCGCCGCAATCGGTGAAATCCGGTCTGACCATCGAGGAGGTCGGCGAAGGCAAGACCGCCGACGGCAAGAAGCCAAGCGTCTGGCAGTCCGACAGGCCGGCCGCCAGCAAAGCGAAGGCTGTCGCGGCAAGGCGGCTCGAATTCATCGAACCGGCGCTCGCAACGCTGGAGCGAGACGCGCCGCCCGGCAAGGACTGGCTGCATGAGGTGAAGTTCGACGGCTATCGCATGCAGGCGCAGCTTGCCGGCACCGAGGTGCGGCTTTTGACACGTGCCGGCCTCGACTGGACCGACAAATTCGGTGGCGCAATTGTCGCGGCACTTGGCGGCCTGAAATGCACCGATGCGATCATCGACGGCGAAATCGTCGTGCTGGCGGATAATGGCGTGTCGTCCTTCTCGCTGCTTCAGCAAGATCTGTCGGCCGGCCGTACGGACCGTTTCATCTACTATGTCTTCGACCTGTTGCGTCTCAACGGTGAGGATATCCGTTCCGAGCCGCTGGTCGAGCGCAAGGAAAGGCTGCGCACTTTGCTCGCCGGACAGGCCGAGGATCAGGCCGTGCGCTTCAGCGACCACTTTGCCGAGCCCGGCAAGATCATGCTGGAGCACGCTTGCCGCCTGGGCCTCGAAGGCGTCGTCTCCAAGCGCGCCGAAGCGCCCTACCGCAGCGGCCGTGTTCCCTCGTGGGTGAAGTCGAAATGCACGGCGCGCCAGGAATTCGTCATCGGCGGCTACATGCCGTCGGACAAGACCGGGCGGGGCCTGCGCTCGCTGCTGGTCGGCTATCACGAGGGCGGCAAGCTGCGCTATGCCGGCCGCGTCGGCACCGGCTTCACCGCCAAAAGCACCAACGAGCTGAAGAAGAGGCTTGATGTGCTGAAGACGACAACCTCGCCTTTCGACATGCCGGTGCCAAGGGGCAAGGGGCTGGTCTGGGTCAAGCCCGAACTTGTCGGCGAAGTGGAGTTTCGCAGTTGGACGTCGGACCGTATAATACGCCACGCGTCGTTCCAGGGATTGCGCGAGGACAAGCCGGCGGAGGAAGTCGTGCAGGAGAAACCGAAAGCACGCTCAGCCACGGCAGAGCCGAAGCCAAAGCCCGCCAAAGCCGCAGGCGCGGCGAAAACCTCGGTTACGCTGTCCCGCCCCGACAAGCTTCTGTGGCCCGAGGAGAACGTATCGAAGCAGGATCTGGTCGATCACTACGCGCTGGTCTGGCCGCGCATGAAGCAATTCGTCATCAACCGGCCGCTCAGCCTCGTGCGGGCGCCGGACGGCGTTGGCGGCCAACGGTTCTTCCAAAAACATGCCTCGGCCGGCATGCACGACAAGATCGCCGTGATGAAGGATCCCACCGACGGCGAGGAGATATTGTTCATCCGCGATTTCGACGGTGTCGTGGCCCTGGTGCAGCTCGGCGTCGTCGAGATCCACATCTGGGGCTCGACCACGGACGAGCTGGAAAAACCCGACCAGATCATCTTCGATCTCGATCCCGACGAGGGTGTCGACGTGAAGGCGGTGCGTGCCGCGGCGCTCGATATCCGCAGCCGGCTCGACGAACTGTCCCTGCCGAATTTCGTCAAGACCTCGGGCGGCAAGGGCTATCATGTCCTCGTGCCGCTGAAGCCGTCGGCGGACTGGGACGAGGTCAAAGGCTTCGCCCACGAGTTCGCCCGAGCGCTCGAACAGGCGGCACCCGACCGCTACACGGCGACGCTGTCGAAGAAGGCGCGCACGGGCAAGATTTTCGTCGATTATCTGCGCAATGGCCGCGGCGCCACCACCGTCGCCCCCTATTCGTCGCGCGCCAAAAAAGGCGCCACGGTATCGATGCCGGTGACCTGGGCGGAAATCGAGGCCGGATTGCCGCCGAACGCCTTTCCGATCGGCGACAAGACGACGCTGAAGCGGCTCGGGCACGCCGATCCCTGGGCGGATTTTTTCAAGCAAGCCAAGCCGCTCAAGCGCGGCTAATGCATGTTGCGCAAAAGTGTGCAGCGGTTTTGCGATAACGACATGCGTCAAAACAAAAAAGCTAGAGCGGTTCAGCGTTTGTGAAACGACGAACGCGTTCTAGCGCGTCGAAGCGATCTGTCAGGCGAGAAACGTCTTCTCGAAGACCTGCTTGCCTACCGGTGAAAAGATCACGGCACGGCTGTCCTTCTCGCGCCGCGCCCATTTTTCGGCGAGGATCTTGTCGAGAATGGCGGCGCCCAGCGTGCCGGCAAGGTGCGAACGCCGCACGCTCCAGTCGAGGCAGGCCCGGCACACCGGTCGCCGCGCTTTGGTATGGATGTCGATGCCGATCGCGGCGAAATGCGAGGCGGCCGACGGCCCAAGCTGAATCTCCTCATCATCGCGCAGGAGCACTTGTCGAGCGACAAGACGGTCCAGCATCGCCACCGCCTGCTCGCCGGCGAGGTGGTCGTAGCAGACCCGCGCCACGCGCATGGCCGCGTCGCGAGGGCCGGGTCGTACCCTCTGCGGCCCGACCGCGGCGGCAACGCCGGTGATGGCTTCGATCATTCCTGCCACCTGCGGGCCGGCGAGGCCGTAATAGCGGTGCCGTCCCTGGCTCGCCAGCGTCAGCAGCCCGCCTTCTATCAGCTTCGACAGATGGGAACTCGCCGTCGGCAGCGACACGCCGGCTTCGAGTGCCAGTTCGCTCGCCGTCAGTGCCGTGCCGCCCATCAGTGCGGACAGCATGTTTGCCCGCGCCGGATCGCCCACCAAGCTGGCAATGCGGGCTATGTCAGGTCCTTCGCGCATAGTTCGTTCCTCATCGAAGCATCCTCGTCAGACAAGCATTAATCTCGATGCAGATCAAGGAGACGACAATGCCTGCAAGGACCATTCTCAGCGCCGCGCCTGCTCGCCGGCCGTTCCCGTTCGTTGTCTTGCGCCGCCTGCGGCTGCGGCTCCTGAAGCGGTGGTACGACCGTCATTTGCAGCGTCTCGACCTTGCCGAGATCGACGATCATCTGCTGCGTGACCTTGGCCTGACACCTGAAGACGTCCGCCGCGAATGCGCGAAATCGTTCTGGCAGGCATGATCAGCGAGGGATTTGCCTAGCATATCGATCTTCGGAACGTTTCGATCCGGCTCGAACTGTGACCGCAAGAAAACATCCACCGCCAAGGAGGCGAAAATGACCATCACCTGCTTCGTCCGCTACGAGATCGATCCGTTCGGCAAGGCGGCGTTCGAGGAATATGCACGCAATTGGGGGCAGGCGATCCCGCGCTGCGGCGCGGATCTGATCGGCTATTTCGCGCCGCACGATGGCTCGGCCACCACGGCTTATGCCGCCTACAACATCGACAGTCTTGCGGCCTACGAAGCCTACCGCGCCCGGCTCGCCGCCGATCCCGCCGGCAAGGCGAATTACGAGTTCGCCCGGCGGGAAAAATTCATCCTGAAGGAGGACCGCATCTTCCTCAAGCTGGCCTCCGGGCCGCATGCTCCTTTGGTGAAGCCATGATCGCCGTCATCTTCGAGGTCGAGCCGGCGGCGGGCAAGCGCGATGCCTATCTCGGCATCGCCGCCGACCTGCGCCCACTGCTCGACGGCATCGACGGCTTCCTGTCGATCGAGCGCTTCCAGAGCCTTGCCGATCCGAACCGCATCCTGTCGCTGTCCTTCTGGCGAGACGAGGACGCGGTGAAGGCCTGGCGCAACACGCCGGAACATCGGCAGGCGCAGAAGGCCGGGCGCGGCGGTATCTTTGCGGACTATCGTTTGCGCATCGCTCATGTCGTGCGCGACTACGGCCTGACCGAACGCGCCGAGGCGCCAGCAGATAGCCGGGTGGTGAACGGATAGGGACCGCTATGCATTCCCGATCAGCACCCCTGCCGCAAACACCAGCGCGCCACCCAGCACCACCTGGAAGGCGGCGCGCCAGAATGGCGTCTGCATATAGCGGTTCTGCACGAAGGCGATCGCCCACAGCTCGAAGAAAACCACCACGGCGGCGACAATGGTCGCCGTCCAAAAAAGCGGGATGAGATAGGGCAGCGCATGGCCGAGCCCGCCCAGCGTCGTCATGACGCCGACGGTCAGCCCGCGTTTTGCCGGCGAGCCGCGGCCAGATAATTTGCCGTCGTCGGAAGCCACCTCGGTGAAACCCATCGAGATGCCAGCGCCGATCGAGGCGGCAAGCCCGACCAGAAAGGTCTGGAACGTGTCATGCGTGGCAAAGGCGGCGGCAAAGATCGGCGCCAGCGTCGAGACCGACCCATCCATCAGCCCGGCCAGCCCCGGTTGCACGTAGGTCAGGATGAACTGGCGCTGCTCGGCTGCCGCCTCTTCGTCCTTGACCGCGCCCGGCACATGCTTTTGCTCCAGCCGCTGCGCCAGTGTCTCGTGGCCCTGTTCTGCGATCGCCAGGTCGTCGAGCAGCTTTCGCGTCGACGCATCGCCTGTGCGTTTGGCCGCCTCGACGTAGAACAGGTAGGCCTGCCGCTCCATGGCCTCGGCTTGGCTGCGCACATGATCGATGCCGAGCGGCCTCACCAGCCAGTCCGGCTTGCGCTCGTAATAGCCCTTCACATGTTCGCGCCGGATCAGCGGTATGCGCTCGCCGAAACGCTTGCGGTAAAGCTCGATCAGCGAATCGCGATGGCCGTCCTCCTCCTCCGCCATCTCCTCGAACACCTTGGCCGATTGCGGAAAGCTCTCCGCCAGCCCGTCGGCATAGGCGCGATAGATGCGCCCGTCATCCTCCTCGGAGGAGATGGCGAGCGCCAGGATCTCCTGTTCCGAGAGCGACTCAAAGGGACGGCGGCCGATGCCGAAAACGCGGGAAAGCATGAGAAATTCACCCTAGTTTAGAATAGTTCTAAACTATGACCTCGCGCGTCGCCGGTCAATCGTGTGCGCTCCGCTCATGCTCAAAAGGTACAGGCTTTAAAATCCCGAACACGTCGCCTGTTGCTATCGGCAAACGTTCACGTATATAACCGAATCTCAACCAAGAGAAAGGAACGCCGCAGATGCCGGAAAAACAGCAGCCGTTTGATCCCAAACCGGTTCTCGACCTGATCGCTAACATTGAGGCGGATCTGCAGCGCCTGAAAGGCCTGGTCGAGCAGCAGGTCGAAAAATTCGATCCCGCCAATCCGCACAACAAGGCTCCCGACGGCAAGTTGACCGAGGAGGGCGTCGAGTGCTGCTACCGGCTGTTCGACGAGGGCAAGTCGCGCTATTCGGTCGCCCAACAGATGAAGATCTCATTCGCCGCCGCCACCCACCGCTTCAACACGTGGCGCAAGATGGGCGGCCCCAAACGGCAAAAGACGCTGTTGGGGTGAGGAGCGGCAGGCTATGCCGATCAATCGACAACGATTTGTCGATTGAAGCGACCGAATGCATGGCGGAGGGCCGAGGAGGCGATGGGACAGTCCCGCCCCACCCCCGCCTCCAAAGACGAATTGTAACGGTCACATTTTTTCATTGGTGCGCCGCCTCCCATTCCGTGCACATAGGCGGTCTCATCTCTTGCAGGACCTAGCCATGACCACCCCTCCCGGCATCGCCGATATTCACAGCGCAGCAGTGCGGTTGTCCGGACTGATCGTCGAAACGCCGCTGATCGAATCGCCGGAGCTGAACAAGCGCTTCGGCGCCAGGATCCTGTTCAAGCCGGAGACGTTGCAGCGCACCGGCTCGTTCAAGTTCCGCGGCGCTTACAACAAGCTCTCCTCGCTCTCGGCGGAAGAACGCGCCCGCGGCGTCGTCGCCTTCTCGTCGGGCAATCACGCGCAAGGCGTTGCCGCCGCGGCGGCGATGTTCGGCGTCAAGGCCGTCATCGCCATGCCCACCGATGCGCCGGCGATGAAAGTCGGCAATGTCAGGAAGATGGGCGCGGAAGTGATCACCTTCGACCGGGTCCGCGACGATCGCACTGCCGTCGTCCGTTCTTACGTGGAAAAGGGCATGGTCCTGGTGCCGCCCTACGACGATCCGGCCATCATCGCCGGCCAGGGCACGATCGGCCTCGAATTGATGCGCCAGGCAAGAGCGCTTGGCGTCAGCCTCGATGCGGTAGTGGTTCCCTGCGGCGGCGGCGGGTTGAGCAGCGGCATTTCGATCGCGGTCAAGGACGCCTCGCCGGGCACCGCAGTCTGGGCGGTGGAACCCGAGCATTTCGACGACACACGCCGCTCGCTGATCAAAGGCGCCAGGGTGTCGAACGCGCCCGGCCACACTTCGATCTGCGATGCCCTTCTCGTCGCCGAGCCGGGCGCGATCACTTTCGAGGTCAACCGCAAGAACCTCGCTGGCGCCATCGCCGTTTCCGACAAGGCGGTGGCACAGGCGATGCGCGATGCGATGGCTTGCCTGAAGCTGGTGGTCGAACCTGGCGGTTGCGTCGGCTTGGCCGCGCTGTCGTCGGGCGAGATCGACCTTGCCGGGAAATCCATTGCCGTGGTGCTCTCCGGCGGCAATGTCGATCTCAGCACCTATGCCGAGATCATTGCTGCCGGCTAAGATAGCAACCAATTCCAGGTCATGTGCCGGTTCGAGGCGCTCCAGCCTCCGTTGCGTTAGTCGAACTGGTACCCTTCAAAGACTGAGATCAATGAAACTGTTCTTCAGCCGCAATCCCAATCCTCGCCTCGCGGTCGCGGTGGCACGGTATCTCAAAGCCAAGGTCGAGTTCGAATTCGCCTCGCCCTTCGCTCCGGGGCAGGCCGAGCGCTTTCGGCCGCTCAATCCAAATCTTTCATTGCCCATCCTTGTAGGTTCGGGAAAAAGCCTCTGGGAGGCCGACGCCATAGCCTGCCGGCTTTCACGCGACACGCATTCGCATTTCTGGCGCACCGGCGACGACGAGCCCGAGATGATCCGATGGCTGAGTTGGGGGAAAGAGAACTTCGCAAGAGCCTGCGACGTCGTGCATTTCGAACGCGGAACCAAACAGCGCTATGGGATCGGCCCGATCGATCAGGCGCGGGTTGAGGAGGGCCTGAGCGACTTCAGCACCGCCGCCGCAATACTTGATGCCGAGCTTTCCGAGCGAGACTGGCTGGTCGGAAATTCGGTTTCCTATGCCGACTTTCGAATGGCGACGTTTCTGCCCTTCAACGACGTCGCCCGATTGCCTCTTGATGATTATCCTTCTGTCGGCCGCTGGTATCGGCAGCTTGAAGAAATCGACGCCTGGCGCGATCCCTTCGAAGGGCTCAGTGCACCCGAACTGACACCGGTCCCGGGCCAGGCCAAGACCGTGTGAATCTCGATCATTTGCGCAAGCTGATTGCGTTGACCCTAATCCAGCGTCCGGCGGAACCGCACCAGCGCAATGCCGGCGAACAGCGCCACGAACACCACCAGCCAACCGATTTCCGTTGCCACCGCCGGCAGCTCGGCGCCCTTCAGCATCACCGCGCGGATGATGCGCAGGAAATGCGTCAGCGGCAGCACCTCGCCGAAAATCTGCGCCCAGTCCGGCATGCCGCGATAGGGGAACATGAAGCCGGACAGCATGATCGACGGCAGGAAGAAGAAGAAGGTGAGCTGGAGGGCCTGCATCTGCGTGCGGGCGATCGTCGAGATCGTGTAGCCGAGCAGCACCAGCGCCAGCACGAAGATCAGGACGGCGGTCAACAGCAGCGACATCGATCCGGTGAAGGGGATGGCGAACAGGAGCTTTGAGGCCGCCAGCACCACCAGCACCTGCACGGCGCCGACCGCCAGATAGGGCAGCACCTTGCCCAGCATGATCTCGAGCGGGCTGGACGGCATCGCCAGAAGGTTCTCCATCGTGCCGCGCTCGGTCTCACGCGTCAGCGCGATCGAGGTCATCATCACCATCGTCATCTGCAGGATGACGCCGAGCAGGCCGGGCACGATGTTGTATTGCGATACGGCTTCCGGATTGTAGCGCCGGTGCACCACCACCTGGAGCTGGCCCCGGGCGGCTTCGGCCGCCGTCTCCTGCATGCCGCGTGCCCTGAGCAGCGCCTGGTTGGCGACGGTGCCGAGCGTCGAGATGGCGCCGCTGGCGACGGCCGGGTCGGTCGCATCCGCCTCGATCAGGATCTGCGGGCTGTCGCCACGCTCGACCCGTCGGGCGAAATCGGCGGGAATGGTGACGACGAAGGCAACGTCGCCGCGCGCCATCAGGAATTCGGCTTCGGCGGCACTTTGCGCGACATGGTCGAAGCGGTAATAGCCGGTGGTCTGCAGCGCCGAAACCATGGCTCGCGTGTAAGGATCGCTGCTCATCACCACCAGCGCTGCCGGCAGGCTCTTCGGGTCGTTGTTGATGGCATAGCCGAACAGCACCAGCTGCATCAGCGGCACGCCGAGCATCATGGCGAAGGTGATGCGGTCGCGCCGCATCTGGATGAACTCCTTGATCAGCAGCGCGCCCAGCCTGGCGAAGGAAAAGATGCTGTTTATCCCGTTTTTCATCCCATGTTGTCCTTCGAACCGGACATGAACTGGATGAACACATCCTCCAGGCTGGTCTCGCCGGGCGAGACCCTGACGTCCTTGTGGTCTTTCTCGACGTCGGCGAGCGCTGCCTGAAGCGCCGTCCTGTCGGAGCCGACGACATGCAGCGTCGCGCCGAACGGCGCCACTTGATCGACGCCGCGGCGGCCATGAAGTGCGGCAGCGACCTGATCGAGCTGCGGCCCTTGCAGGACGAAGGTGGTCAGGCCAGCGTTCCTCACCACGTCCTCGACCGTGCCGGTGGCCAGCATCTTGCCATAGGAGATGTAGCTGATGCGATGGCAGCGCTCGGCCTCGTCCATGTAATGGGTGGAGACCAGCACGGTCAGCCCGCCGCTGGCCAGCCGGTGGATCTCGTCCCAGAATTCGCGCCGCGCCTTCGGGTCGACGCCAGCCGTCGGTTCGTCGAGCAGCAGCAGTTTCGGCTTGTGCATGATGCAGGCGGCCAGCGCCAGCCGCTGCTTCCAACCGCCGGACAGAGTGCCGGCCAACTGGTTCCTGCGCGATGTCAGGCCGAGCTCCTCAAGTGTCTTAGCCACATGCTCGTCGAGCGGCTTCAGCCGGTACAGCCGTGCCACGAATTCGAGATTCTCGCCGATCGTCAGGTCTTCGTAGAACGAGAATCTCTGCGTCATGTAGCCGACTTCGCGCTTGATCCGCAGGCTGTCGGTACGGATGTCGAAGCCCAGAACCGTGCCTTCACCCTCATCCGGCGTCAGCAAGCCGCACATGATGCGGATGGTCGTCGTCTTGCCTGAGCCGTTCGGCCCGAGGAAGCCGACGATCTCGCCCTCGGCCACCGTCATCGTCACATGGTCGACGACGGTCTTGTCGCCGAAGCGTTTGACCAGGCCGTGCACGTCGATGACGTTCATTTTCCGATGACCGCCAGATCGACGTCGACGATCTGGCCGGGCTGCAATGCGCTGGCGTCGCCCTCCGGCCGCGCTTCGACCAGATAGACCAGCTTTTGCCGGGTCTCGAGCGAGTAGATCACCGGCGGCGTGAATTCCGGATCCGGCGAAACATAGCTGACGCGTGCCTTCACGCCCGATCCGCAACCGTCACAATGGACGTTGAGCAGCGTGCCGACGTCGACCGAGGAGAACGCGCTTTCCGGCACATAGACGCTGAGCTTCACCGCGCCGTCCGGCAGTATGGAGATGACCGGCGCGGTCGGCCCGGCCGTGTCGCCCGGATAGCGGATGACATCGTTGACCCGGCCGGGCGAGGGCGCCGTCAGCACGCGCTTCGACAGCCGCCATTGCGCTTGTTCCAGCGCCGATCGCGCCTGCCTGACCTGATTGCCGGCGGCCTTGATCGTCTCGGGCCGTGCCGGCAGGCCGCCGACCGCGAGATTGGCCTCCGCCTGGCCGACCTGCGCGTTGGCCGTCTCCAGCGTCGCGGAAGCCGTGTCGTAGTCGGCCTGTGTGCCGGTGCCGCGTTTGAACAGATCACTGGCGCGGATGTAACGGCGTTTGGCGTCGGCGGCTTGCGCCTTGGCCATGTCGACCTGCGCCTTGAGCACCGCGATCTCTTCCGGCCGTTTGCCGACCTGCAGGTCGGCGAGTTGCGCCTGGGCCTGCGCGAGGGCCGCCTCGGCTTGTGCGATGGCGATCTTGGCGTCAGCGTTTTCCAGCGTCACCACCGGCGTGCCGGGCGCGACGCGGTCGCCGCGCTTGACCGCAATCGTCTCGACCTGCGCCACCTCGATCGGTGCCAGCAGCACATAATCGCCCTCGACGTAGCCGACGGCGAGCGGTGCTGCCGGCGCGCAGGCGCTGAAAAGCTGGGCGGCAAGCGGCAAAGAACAGAGCAGGCTCATGATCCACGATCCTTCCGGACAGCCAAATCGCGCCGAGCTAAAATCGCGCTGAGATTGTCGGTTACTGTTGCCGCGATCCTGCCGGCCTCGTCGTCGCCGATCTCGCGCCAGCCCATCCGGCGCATGACCGCCTCGCGGCCGATGCGGAAATAGACGACCTGGCCGATCAGCGTGAATACGGTGAGTTTAGTGCGCTCGCTCTCGGCCGGCTCGCCCGTCGCCTGTTCCCAGATCAGGCAGAGCCGGTGATGCGCCGGTTCGAACACGCCGTCATAGATACGGTCGAGCGCGGCGGTTGGATGCGACAGCTCGCGCAAGACGAACTGTACAATCTCGCCGGCTTCCGGCCTTGCCGCGATGAAGGCGACCATCCGCTCCAGTGCTACGGCTAAATGTGCCCGCGCGGCCTCGGTGTCCGCCAATGCCGCAGGCGGCGCTTGCAGATTGCCGATCGCCTGCCCGGCAACGGTCTGGATGGTGTCGACGATGTAGTCGGCCGCCGCGTTGCGGAGCCCTTCCTTGCCGCCGAAATGATAGGCGATCGAGCCGATATTGGCCTTGGCCTCAGCCGCGATCTGGCGCGTCGATGTGCCGTCGAAACCCTGCCGTCCGAACAGCTTTAGCGCCGCGTGCACGAGTGCCGTCCGCGTCATATCTGCGGCGGTCTTGGGCGCCTCATGAGGAAGGCCGCTGGCGCTGGACGATTTGATCATGGCCGATAATTTAATCAATCGAATGATTAAAGTCAAGTGCGGTCAAGCGACTTGCCAACTCTGGCTGTGGGCGCTTTAGTGCCTGGCTATGGGCAAGGAAATCGAGCGTAAATTCCTGGTCGCAGGTGAAGAATGGCGGGCGATGGTCGAGGCGGACATTCATATCCGTCAATTCTATCTTGTCGCCGAACCCAGCCGCACGGTGCGTATGCGCATCAGCGATGACGCCGCCGCCAAGCTGACGCTCAAGTTCGGCAGCCAGGCACGCGAGCGCGATGAATTCGAATATCCGGTGCCTTTGGCGGAGGCGCAGGAGATGCAGGCCTTTGCCATCGGACATGTCATCGAGAAGACACGCCACCATGTTAGACACCGCGGCTATCGCTACGAAGTCGATGTCTTCGGCGGGACGCTTGCGGGGTTGGTGATCGCCGAGCTCGAGACGCCGGAGGATGTACCGGACGAAATGCTGCCAGATTGGCTCGGCCGAGAGGTCACCGGCGAGCCGAGATTTTACAACGCGTCGCTCGCCCTTGGGGGGATTCCGGAGATCGTCGCATGAGCTTTCGTATCGATCCGCGCATGTCGCTGACCGGCGAGGTCAGGCGCATCCTTACCGAGGAGATCGGCAAGGCGCTTGTCCATCTGGACGCCGCGCGTGACAGGCCCGAACAGGGGCTGCACAAATGCCGCAAACGGCTGAAGAACGTCCGCGCCTTGCTGCGCCTTGTCCGTTCCGGAGACGAAACATTCTGCGTGACCGAGAACCAGTGCTACCGCCAGGTAGCGGCCCTGCTTGCCGGCCCGCGTGAGGCGACTGCACTGGTCGAAACAATCGACCGGCTAGCGGCAAGCTTTCCCGAGCAAAGTGCCGGCGGCCTTGATGCACTGCGTGACAGGCTCGTCGCGCGCCAGCATGAACTGCATGGCGGAGCAGGCCTCGAGGCTGCGATAGGCGCGGCGATCGCCGCTTGCGAGGAAGGTGTCGTCCGGATCGACAAGCTCGCTCTGCCCGACCAGCCGGAGCAGGCTGCCGACGTGCTTGCCGAAGGCGCGCGCACTACTCTGCGCCGCGCCAGGAAAGCGCTGGACAAGGCGGCTTCGCGCGGCGAAGCCGATGACTTTCACGATCTGCGCAAGGCGGCCAAGACGCATGCCATGCATCTGTCGCTGCTCGGCAGGCTGTGGCCAACGCCGATCAAGACGCGGCGCAAGGCCGTCGACGAATTGGGCGAGCGGCTTGGCGAACTGCACGATGTGTTCGTTATGCGCGCCCTTCTCGATGCCGGGGACCAGCCGCTTGGCCCCCCTGAGGAGACGCGGTTGCTTGCCAAGCTGCTGAAGCGCTCGGAAAAGAGCCTGAAAAAGATCTGCCTCGCCGAGGCGGCCGGGCTTTTCGGCGACAGTCCGAAGCGCTCGACGAGGAAGCTTGCCCGCAAGGTGCGCGACGATCTCACAGCGGTACCGCAGCACGAAGACGCCGGCGCCCCTGGCGTGGGCTGATCATGGTCTAATTTGCCGCCCTGTGGTAATCGCCGTCTGGCATGACCGAGCCCGGCGACACGCTTCTGGACCGACTTGGCCGCTGGCTTGCCGGCCGGCTGCAGGAGGAATCGTCCGGCTACAAGCCCTACACGCCGTCGGACGCCGAAACGCTGCGCCGCACACTCGAACCCGGCGACATCCTGCTCATCGAGGGCAACCAGAAGATATCGGCGGCAATCAAATACCTCACCCAGTCGACCTGGTCGCATGCCTCCTTCTATGTCGGCGATGCATTGCCGGAGCCGGAAGACGGATCGGAGCGGCGGCGCCTGATCGAGGTCACGCTCGGCGATGGCTGCATCGCCGTGCCGCTGTCGCGCTACCGCAGCTACAATACCCGCATCTGCCGTGCGAGCGGCCTGGCTCCGGACGATCGCGAAGCGGTCGTCGCCTTCATGATCGGCAGGCTCGGTCTCAGATACGATCTCAAGAACATATTCGACATGCTGCGCTACTTCTTGCCGACGCCGCCGGTGCCGGTGCGTTGGCGCCGCCGCATGCTGGCTTTCGGTTCCGGCGATCCGACGCGCGCCATCTGCTCGTCGCTGATCGCGGAGGCTTACGGCCAGATCCGCTACCCGATCTTACCCGAGATTACCCGGGCGCCCGGCCGTGCTTCGGCCCAGTCGAGCTATTCGCGCAAGGAAATCCTGCACATCCGCCACCACTCGCTCTACACGCCGCGCGACTTCGACCTGTCGCCCTATTTCCGCATCGTCAAGCCGACGCTGGAATACGGCTTCGACTACCGGCAGATGGTCTGGGATGACAAGGTGGCGGCGAACAAGACCGCCGAATAGCCGCTCGATCTTGTGTTTGGGCATGGGACGCTCTGACAACCGGTTTGCGGCCGATACTCAGGAGTAAGAAGCTCAGTCAGACTGGCTGCCGCCAACAGCCCGGTCGTTCTGCATCTTGACCTAGGCCGGCAGACGCCGTCCGTTTGCGGCGGCCGTAACTCGATCGTCCGTCCGCGCGCCTGCGTCGCGCGGATGCGGCCCGATTGGCATGATCACCGGGAACGGCGTTGCGCCGAACGCAAACGTCCATTTGTAGCCGACCAGCCCGTCTTCGGGCGTCGTGTGCTGGTCGTGATGAGCAAGCAATTTGGCGCGCTCCGCCAATTCCTCCGCCTCGCGCCTGACCATCTCCGCCGTTTCCGGCCGCATCCGCCTGGAGAAGCTGACGAACGTCGACTCGCGCTCAAGATGGGTGATGGCCCAGCCGATAAAATTCTTGTTGGTCATCTCGAACAGCGGCCGCAATGGCCCGTCGAAATTCCACTGGATCGGCGCCTCGACCAGCAGCCTTGCCGACAGGCCGCGACCGAGCGCGACCAGGCCGAGTTCCTCGAGGTCGCGCAGATAGAGGAACATCGAAGCCTCGCTCAGTCCTTGTGAGCGCATGATACCTTCGGGCGTGAATTTCTCGGAAAGCATGACGAAGACGAACAGCAGTGCCGGCCGCCCGGCGAGCTTGCGCTCGATCTCCGGCGCGATCTGGTTGGCAGGTCCCGGTCCTCTGTTCATTGAGCCGAGCACGTTCTCCAACTCCACGCCGGCGGCAGTGCAGATCTCCATCAGCCGGTCGAGCTTGCAGTTGCGCTCATGAAAGATGCGTTTCACCGTAGGCTCGGAAACGCCCATCCGCTCGGCAAGGACGCGATAGGTCACGCCCTTGGCCTTAAGCGTCCGCTTGAGCGCTTCGAAGATCAGGCCGTTCATGGGATGCACCTCTGTTGCGCGATTTGGTATCAGCCTTCGGTACTAGTCCTGATACATCTTCCCGAAAAGTATCGAAAGGCCTAGCTCTCCGCCAGTCCATTACAGGAGACTAGCCATGAAGAGCCTCTTCACACCGATACTTCTCGCTATCGTCGGCATCGCGGCTGCGCCGGCAGTTCAGGCCGCTGAACTCTGGCGCGCCGGCAGCCTCGATCAACCGGAATCGGCCCTGTTCGATGCCGCCGGCCAACGCATCATCATCTCGAATATCGTTGGCAATCCCGGCGACGCCGACGGCAATGGATATCTGTCGGTCCTGTCGATGGACGGCAAGATGGTTACGAAACATTGGACCGACGGCATGGACGCGCCCAAGGGCATGGCGATTGCCGACGGCAAACTCTACGTCGCCGATATCACCCATGTGCGCGTCGTCGATCTCGCAAGCGGCAAGCTAACATCGACGATCGACGTGCCGAACGCCGTCTTCCTCAACGACATGACCGCCGACGCGTCCGGCAAGGTCTACGTCACGGACATGCTTGCCGACACGATCTATCGTATCGACGGCGACCGGCCGGAACTGTTCGTCAGGGATGCGGCGCTTGCTTCGCCGAATGGCATCTTCGCCGATGGCGGCCGGCTGATCGTCGCTTCGTGGGGCAAGGGCATCAAGCCCGACTTCAGCACCGCGGAGCCGGGCGGCCTGCTCTCGGTTGATCTCGCCACCAAGGCAATTGCGCCACTGCCCGGCGCGGAAAAATTCGCCAACCTCGATGGCGTCGTTGTCATCGGCGGCAGCATCTACGCCACTGCCTATATGACCGGCACGCTCTACCGCTACAAAGCAGGCGGCACGCCGCAGGTGGTTGCGACGTTCAAGCCGGGCAGCGCGGACATCGGCACCGACGGCAGGTCGACCCTCTTCGTGCCGCTGATGAATGAGGGCGAAGTCGCAGCGTTGGGCCTCGACTAAGCCAGCCATCGGCTCAGGCGGCGGGCGCGGCTTTCTTCAACTGCGCCCGCGCATCCGTGATCGAGGCGGCATAAGTCACCAGCGGCCGCTTGACGCCGTGGTTGATCAGCATGCGGCGTGTCTGCGGTGAAGCGCCTGATTATTATGATGGTTCAAGAATCATCTTGCATACTTGAAACATGCAGCACTCTTTGCCAGCCGATGCGCTGTCATGCTACAAACCTCGGCATCGTTTGGCGGAACATCCATTGCGGCACCGATTTCACAGGCACGACTTCAAAAAGGATAAGCAGGTGAAGATATTCAAAGCGATGGCGACCTCGACAGCCTTGCTGTCGATGGTTTGCCTGTTGGCAGGCTGCGGCCATGGCCTGATCAACAGGCTGATTTGACCGCAAAAGCACTGACATGAGTCAGGTGCCGTCGGCCCGCCCAAGCCATCGCTGCAGGAACCGTGCCGCAAGCCAGCATAGCATCGCCCAGGCAAAGCCGGCGCACCAGCCGGCCAATACGTCGGACGGCCAGTGGACGCCGAGATAGATGCGGCTGATGCCGACCACCACCGTCGTCAGCACCGCCAGCCCGAGCACATAGATCTTCGTTGTCCGCCCGGGCAAAAACCGCGCCGCCATGCTGCCCAGCGTCAAATATGTCACCGCCGACAGCATGGCGTGGCCGCTCGGGAACGAAAGCGATGCCACATCGGCGAGATGCGAGACCAGGTCAGGGCGCGGCCGGTCGATATCGAATTTCAGCACGCTCGACAGGAGCTGGCCGCCCGCTACCGCGACGAACATGAGAAGCGCCGCGCCTGGCCTGCGGATAAGGAGCAGATAGACGATCATTGCTGCCGTGATCAGCACCAGCACGCTGGCGCTGCCGAGGCTGGTGATGTCGCGCATCGCTCCTTCCAGCCACGCCGGTCCGATCGGATTGTCGGGCTGGCCGGCCTTGCGGAAGGCAAGCAGGATTTCGGTATCGAAGGCATGCGGCGTGGTGGCCCGCGCCATCTCCATCAGCTCCTCGAACCCCCACAGCCCGCCGGCAATGACCAGCCCGGCCAGCAGAACCGGGAACTCCAGCCAGTTGCGCAGTCTGCTTGCAACCTTCTTCATCGGCCCGATCGCAGTTACAGCCTCTGCAGATAGGGCCCGAGCGTGATCAGCGCCACCGCTGCGATGGCAAGCACGATGCCGGTTGCCTGTAACGCATTGACGCGCTCGCCGAAGAAGACCAGCGCCACCACATTCACCGACACCAGCTGGATCACCGCCGACAGGCTGAACGACACCGACATGCCGAATTCACGGATCAGCCTCAGCATGATCAGATTGCCGAGCGAATAGAGCGCCAACGTCAGCACGATCTTGCCGAGGCTCGGCGCCAGCCCCCACTGTTTTGCAGCCATCGCCGCCAGCAGGAAGATCACCGTCGAAACGCAGAGCTGCCCAAGTCCCCAGAAACTCACTTTTTGTTCCTCCCGATGCGGTCCCTACGCGCCTGCCGCAGCTCTTGTTTCCGAAGCGCCGGTCGCGGTCAAGCGGGGCTGATGCTGGATACGAAATCGCAGGTGGCAATTAGCCGGCATGTCATCAAACTGTGACCTGCCGGCGATACCGGACTGGCCAGGCAACACGCTCCAGCAATCTATCCAGCCAGAGGCAGGCCCCCCATGACTGAACAGCGCTCGACCGAACATCGCATCCCTGACGCTCATTTCCGCACCAGCCTGCTCGAGGAAAACGATGGGCCAGGAGCCAATCCCACCGACAACCGCACGATGGGTGAGATCATCGCCGCGCGGTTCTCGCGCCGCGGCTTCCTCAAGGGCTCGCTTGCCGTCTCGGCCATAGCCGCTACCGTCAGCCCGCTGGCGCTGATCACCGTCGACAACGCCCGCGCCGCCGAAGGCTCCGCCTTCGCTTTCGACGAGCTCGAGGCCGGCATCGACGACAAGCATCACGTCGCACCCGGCTATGACGCCGACGTGCTGCTGCGCTGGGGCGACCCGCTGTTCGCCGATTCGCCCGAATTCGATCCGACAAAACAGTCGGCAGAAGCCCAGGCCAGACAATTCGGCTACAACAACGACTATGTCGGTTATATCCCGATCGACGGCTCGGCCGAGCACGGCCTGCTGGTGGTCAACCACGAATACACCAATCCGCACCTGATGTTTCCGGGCCTCGTCACCATCGTCGATGGCAAAGCCAAGCAGGCGCCCCTCAGCAAGGAACAAGTCGACGTCGAGATGACCGCGCATGGCGGCACCATCGTCGAGATCCGCAAGGTATCAGGCAAATGGCAGGTCTTTCGCAACGGCAAGCTGAACCGCCGCATCACCTCCAATACCGAGATTGCGCTCTCCGGCCCCGTCGCCGGCCACGACCGCGTCAAGACCAGCGCCGATCCGACCGGCACGAAGGTCATCGGCACCGTCAACAATTGTGCCGGCGGCGTCACGCCATGGGGCACCTATGTCATGGCCGAGGAGAACATCCACGGCTATTTCTCGGGCGAGCTGCCGCAGGGCCATAAGGAAGCCGCCAATTACAAGCGCCTCGGCATTCCCGAAGGTGCCTATGAATGGGCTGCGCATTACGACCGTTTCGACATCGGCAAGGAGCCGAACGAGCCGAACCGCTTCGGCTGGATCGTCGAGGTCGACGTCCAGGATCCGACTTCGGCGCCGAGGAAGCGCACCGCGATGGGGCGCTTCAAACATGAGGGCGCCGAATCGATCGTCGCCAAGGACGGCCGTGTCGTCTTCTATCTCGGCGACGACGAGCGCTTCGACTATGTCTATAAGTTCGTCACCACAGGCAAGTTCAACCCGGACGATCGCGCCGCCAACATGGATTTGCTCGACGACGGCACCTTGCATGTCGCCAAGTTTGCCGACGACGGTTCGGTCGAATGGCTGCCGATCGTCTTCGGCCAAGGGCCGCTGACGGCGGAGAACGGCTTTGCCAGTCAGGCCGACGTGCTGATCGAAACGCGCCGCGCCGCCGACCTGCTCGGCGCCACCAAGATGGACCGCCCGGAAGACATCCAGCCCAATGCCACCAACGGCAAGGTCTATGTCATGCTGACCAACAATTCGAAGCGCAAGGCCGATCAGGTCGACGCCGTCAACCCGCGTGCCGAAAATGCCTTTGGCCACATCATCGAGATCGTCGAGGACGGCGGTGATTTCACCGCGACAAAGGGCAGGTGGGAAATCCTGCTGAAATGCGGTGACCCCTCGGTTGCCGCTGTCGGCGCCACCTTCTCGACCGCAACCACCGCCAATGGCTGGTTCGGCATGCCGGACAATTGCGCGGTCGATTCGGCCGGCCGCCTCTGGGTCGCCACCGACGGCCAGGGCCCGAAGGCCACTGGCCGTACCGACGGTCTGTGGGCTGTCGATACGGAAGGGCCGGCGCGGGCGACCTCAAAGCTGTTCTTCCGCGTGCCGATCGGCGCCGAAATGTGTGGTCCCCTGTTCGCGCCGGACGACCAGACCGCCTTCGTTGCCGTCCAGCATCCGGGCGACGGCGGCGAGGACTGGGAGGCTTTCGGCCGTCCGTCCTACTATGAGGATTTGTCGACGCGCTGGCCCGACTTCAAACCGGACATGCCGGTGCGCCCGGCGGTCGTTGCCATCACCAGGCAAGGCGGAGGCAAGATCGCGGTCTGACACGCAGCAAGGTCTTGCAGTCTCAAGGAAGGATTTCGGCCATACGAGATCCTTCCTTTCCTGATACGGGATGCATCCATGCTGCGCATCATGCGCCGACTAATCATCCGGTGCGCTGAACCACGGCCACATTCATTGTGCTTCGCAACCTGAAGCCAATGGACTCGTATAGTCTAATGGCCGTGGCGTTGCTGGCGTAGGCGTGGAGATAGGGAACTTCGCCGCGCGCAACTATCCGGTTTGCCACGAATAGGGACAGCAGCTTGCCCAGGCCACCGCCGCGAAATTCCGGATGTGAGCACACCCCGCTGAGTTCGGTATGGCCAGGCTGCTTCATGCGCTCGCCGGCCATCGCCGCAAGTCTGCCCTCGATTTTCACACCCCAAAAATCGCCCAGGCTCAAGGCTTCAAGCGTGAATGGGCCAGGCTTGGTGAGCAATGCCAGGGCGAGCATCTCAGCGGCATCGTCTCGGGTCAGACGATGCACGCGCGGGTCGGAGACGATCTGCAATGGCCGCTCTGCAATCATCTGAACCCCGGCTGCGGCCGAAGTCGCGGAAAGCCCCGTGGGCAGAGCAATGGCGTCCGGTTGAAGCAGGATCACACTCTCGCCCGAGGAGACAAGCTTTTCGAGCGCCCGCAGGCTATCCGGGTCGTCCGCCCCAGTGGCGGCGAAAGGAACAATCGATGGCCGGTATCGCCTGGCGAGGTCATTACCTTGCGCGAACGCCCGATGTCGCGTCTGAAGCGCGCTCCAGACAGGGCGGTCAAGCAGATGTCTCATTGCGCGGCACCCTCAGGCTTTTTTACACGACGTTCGAGAGGGGCCGCGGCGAGGCCGTCCTCGATGGCAGCCAGCTGCTCAAGAAGCGGCCCCGAAAGATCCGCGCACAAATCCGCGACGGCGTTCTCGATGGAAGGCCAGACGTCGCGCTCTGCGACATCGACCAGTCGCCGGCCGTCCCGAGTGAGCGAGACAATCCTGCGCCGCTGGTCATCGGTCGACGGACTGACCTCGAGCAGTCCCAATTCGGACAGAAGCGAGACGCTTCGCGTTACGCCTGGCTGCGCGATGCCAAGGCATTGCGCCAGTTCCCCGACAGACAGCGGACCCAGCCTGTCGAGCGCAGCCAGCAGCGGGTACTGGCTCGCCTGAACCGGAACATCCAGCCGGTCGAGCAGGCGCTGCGCCTCCGCTTGCAGTTGCTCGCCTATACGCCTCAACCTGCTACCCAGGCATAGGAAGCCAAGCGAACGTATGACGTCTTCCATAGGTCGCTTCACCTCAAAATCTATAACATGATATATAACAACGCATAAAAAGCAAGATCGAGCATTCAAGCTCCGGCTCGGGGCCACGGGCCTACATCGCCTTCGGCGAGGAAAGGTCGATCGATAAGGCGGCTTCGCCGGGACAAGGCCAGTCGATCAGTTGCGCAGCCGGTAGCCGGTCCTGAATATCCAGGCGACGATCGCTATGCAGATGAGCAGGAAGACCACCGTCATGCCGAGGCTGACGCCGACCGAAACGTCGGACTTGCCGTAGAAGCTCCAGCGGAAACCGCTGACCAGGTAGACCACCGGGTTGAACAGCGTCACCGTGCGCCAGATGCCGGGCAGCATGTTGATCGAATAGAAGCTGCCGCCGAGGAAGGTCAGCGGCGTGATGATCAGCAGCGGTACCAGCTGCAGCTGCTCGAAGCTCTTCGCCCAGATGCCGATGATAAAGCCGAACAGGCTGAAGGTCACCGCCGTCAGCACCAGGAAGGCAAGCATCCAGAACGGATGCTCGATCGTCAACGGCACGAACAGCGAGGCCGTCGCCAGGATGATCAGGCCAAGCACGATCGACTTTGTCGCCGCGCCCCCGACATAGGCGATGACGATCTCCAGATAGGACACCGGCGCCGACAGCAATTCGTAGATCGAGCCGACGAATTTCGGAAAATAGATGGCGAAAGAAGCGTTGGAGATCGATTGCGTCAGCAGTGACAGCATGATCAGCCCCGGTACGATGAAGGCGCCGTAGCTGATGCCGTCGATCTCGGTGATGCGTGAGCCGATGGCCGAGCCGAAGACGACGAAATAGAGCGACGTGGAAATGACCGGCGAAACAATGCTCTGCAGCACGGTGCGAAGGGCGCGCGCCATCTCCACCCGATAGATCGCCCATACCGCATGAAGATTCATGGCCGCACGCGGGTTCATGCCGGTTTCCTCACCAGATTGACGAAGATCTCCTCGAGCGAGCTGTTTTCCGTATCGATGTCGCGGAACTGGATGCCGGCCGCCTCGAGCTCGCGGATCAGCGAGGCGACGCCCGGCCGTTCGCTCTGGTTGTCATAAGTGTAGGTCAGCTGTCCTCCATCTGCCGAAAGCTCCAGCGCGTAGCTCGAAAAAGCGTCGGGAACGGTGGCCAGGGGACTGCGCAGTTCCAGCACAAGCCGTTTGCGGCCAAGCTTGCGCATCAGCTCGGCCTTGTCCTCGACCAGCACGATCTCGCCGCGGTTGATGACGCCGACGCGGTCGGCCATCGCCTCAGCTTCTTCGATGTAGTGCGTGGTCAGGATGATGGTGACGCCGTCCTCGCGCAGCCGGCGCACCATCGCCCACATGTCCTGGCGCAGCTCGACATCGACGCCTGCCGTCGGTTCGTCGAGGAACAGGATGCGCGGCTCGTGCGACAGCGCCTTGGCGATCATCAGCCGGCGCTTCATGCCGCCGGACAGCGTGATCGCCTTGGCGTCCTTCTTGTCCCAGAGCGACAGGTCGCGCAGCACCTTTTCGACGAACGCCTTGTCCGCCGGCTTGCCGAACAGCCCGCGGCTGTAATTGACCGTCGCCCATACGCTCTCGAAGGCGTCGATGGTCAGTTCCTGCGGCACCAGCCCGATCAGGCTGCGCGCGGCGCGGTAGTCGCGGTTGATGTCATGACCGTCGACCGTGACGCTGCCCGACGAGCGGTTGACGATGCCGCAGACGATCGAGATCAGCGTCGTCTTGCCGGCGCCGTTCGGCCCGAGCAGCGCAAAGATCTCGCCGCGCACTATATCGAGATTGATCTCCTTCAGCGCCTTGAAGCCGGTGGCGTAGGTCTTGGTGACCCCGGAAATCGAGATGATCGGCTGCATGGCTGAAAACGGCTGCTTGAAACAGAGTTGTTGATTTAATCCGCTGAATGTCGGTCCGCAAATCCGGATGTCAATGCCGCTCCTGACAGTTCGGGACATTGAGGTTCGCCGGAATAAGCAACACCTGCCCGGTCGTCCAGCCAAAATTCCATGCAAAAGCAGATTAACCGGCACTGCGGCGTTCCGCCTCGCGGCGGGACGCCGCTTTGACCGTCAGGTGCATCAAGCCTATCCTTCAACAAACAAGCAGCAGCCGGAGCCGCCATGGACCCGCTCATTCTGTCACGCATACAGTTCGGCGCGAACATCTCGTTCCACATCCTGTTCCCGGCGATCACCATAGCGCTCGGCTGGGTGCTGCTGTTCTTCAAGCTCCGCTACAACGCGACGGGCGATTCGGCCTGGATGCGCGCTTATTTCACCTGGGTTAAGGTATTCGCGCTGTCCTTCGCCATGGGCGTGGTTTCCGGCGTCACCATGAGTTTTCAATTCGGCACCAACTGGCCGGGCTATATGGAGACGGTCGGCAACATCGCCGGCCCGCTGCTGGCCTACGAGATCCTGACCGCCTTTTTCCTCGAGGCAGCGTTCCTCGGCATCATGCTGTTCGGCTTCCGCCGCGTCTCGAACCGCGTCCATACGTTGGCGACGGTGCTGGTGGCCGGCGGCACCACCTTGTCCGCCTTCTGGATCATCGCGCTCAATTCGTGGATGCAGACGCCAGCGGGCTTCGAAATGCGCGATGGTGTGGCGCACGCCACCGACTGGTGGGCCGTTGTCTTCAATCCGTCCATGCCCTACCGGCTCGTCCATATGCTGCTTGCTTCGGGGCTGACCGTCTCGTTCCTGATCGCCGGCCTGTCGGCGCTGCGCTATCTCTACGGCGATCGCTCGGAATCGATGTGGAAGGCCTTGCGCACCGGCGTCTTCACCGCCGCGATCCTGATCCCGATCCAGATCTTTGCCGGCGACCAGCACGGCCTCAACACGCTTGAACATCAGCCGCAGAAGATCGCCGCCATGGAGGCCAACTGGAACACCGGTCCCAACGTGCCGCTGGTGCTGTTTGCGCTTCCCGATGAAGCGGCCAGGGAGAACAGGTTCGAGCTCACCATTCCCGACGGCGCCAGTCTCATCCTCAGGCATAGCGCCGGCGGCATCGTACCGGGGCTGAACGATTATGCCGGCAACCATCCCCCGGTATTTCCGGTGTTCTGGGGCTTTCGCATCATGGTCGGCACCGGGCTCCTGATGCTCGCTGTCTCCTGGTCGGCCGCCTTCTTCCTCAAGCGCCGCCACAGCCTGCCTAAGCCGCTGGCGCTGGTGATGGTGCCGATGGCGCTGTCCGGCTGGCTGGCGACGCTGGCCGGCTGGTACACCACCGAGATCGGCCGCCAGCCCTGGCTGGTCACCGGCGTGCTGCGTACCGCCGATGCTGTCGGCCCGGTCGCCGGCAGCCATGTCGCGCTGTCGCTGGCGGTCTATCTCATCCTCTATGTGCTGCTGCTGATCGCCTATCTCGGCGTGCTGGTGCATCTGGCATTGAAGGCGGCGAAGGATGGTGACACCTCGCCGCTGCCGGGCGTCATGGACAGGCCGCTGTCGCAGCCGGTTGCGCAACCGGGAGAAACATCATGAGCTTCGACTGGCCGACCTTGCTGCCTCTGATCTTTGCCGGGCTGATGGGCCTCGCCATCCTGATCTACGTCATCCTCGACGGCTTCGATCTCGGCATCGGCATCCTGTTCGCCGCAGCCGAAGACACCGAACAGGATACGATGATCGCCGCCATCGGCCCGTTCTGGGACGCCAACGAGACCTGGCTGGTGCTGGCGGTCGGCCTGCTGCTGGTCGCCTTCCCATTGGCGCACGGCACCATCCTGACGGCGCTCTACATTCCGGTCTTCGTTCTGCTGGTCGGCTTGATCCTGCGCGGCGTCGCCTTCGATTTCCGCGCCAAGGTGCCGGCCGGCAGGAAACATCGCTGGAACCGCATCTTTTTCCTCGGCTCGGTCATCGCGTCGCTGGCGCAGGGTTACATGCTCGGCGTCTATGTGCTCGGCCTCGACGTCGGTCCTGGCGGCGTCGCTTTCGGGGCGCTGGTGGCGCTCTGCCTTGCCGCGGCCTACGCGGCGATGGGCGCGGCCTGGGTCATCTACAAGACGGAAGGCGACCTGCAGAGGAAGGCGGTGCTGTGGCTGCGCACGGCGCTGGTGCTGACCGCGCTCGGCATGGTCGCGGTATCGCTGGCCACGCCCTTTGCCAGCGCGCGCATCTTCGACAAATGGTTCGTCTGGCCAGCCATGCTCTACCTCTCGCCGTTGCCGATCCTGTCGGCAGTGCTGTTCCTGTGGCTATGGCGCCAGACCTTCCATCTGCCGAAACCCGGCGACCGCCACGCGCTGCTCCCGTTCCTGACATTGGCTGCGATCTTCACGCTCGGTTTTGCCGGGCTCGCCTGGTCGTTCTACCCCTTCGTGGTACCCGACCGGCTGACCATCTGGCAGGCTGCTTCGGCACCCGAAAGCCTGGCCGTCATCCTGGTCGGCACGGTCGTCGTGCTGCCGATCATCATCTTCTATTCGTTCTTTGCCTACCGAGTGTTCGCCGGCAAGGCGACGGATCTGACCTATGACTGACCGGCATCGCCGTCGCCGCCTGAAACAGAATATTCATCTTCAAGCGGAATAACCTTCTCTGGCCGGCCCAGCAGAATCGCCGGCAAGAAGAAGGGCAACAGAATGAACCCCTTTTCTGCGGCAGCACAGGACCGGCTGCTGCTTTTGCTGATCCGTACGGTCGCGCTGATCGGCGCACTCGCGCTTGCCGGCCTGCTGCCGGCCATGCCGCAGGCGCATGCCCAGGACGCGGCCAACTGGGCGGGCGTGTGGGACACGAAGTGGCGCGGCGGCGGCGCCCAGATCAAGTTCGAGCAGACCGGCACCGACATAAAGGGCGTGTACCCGCTTTATAACGGCCGTATCGAGGCCAAGGCCGAAGGCGACAAGCTTGTCGGCCACTGGTTCGAAGGCGACCGCCAGGGCGCCTTCACCTTCGTTCAGTCGCCCGACGGCGGCAGCTTCATGGGTCGTTTCGATGCCGCCACCGCCGAATGGTGGACAGGGGTGCGTGTCAGCGCCGTCGAGGACGTCCGTGTCGACCAGTCGAGCCCGATGAGCACCATGCGCTCGTTCCTGCAGACGATGAACGAGAGCGGCGCCGACAACGTGCCGCGCGCCACCGGCGGCGGCATGGGTCTTGCCGGTCTGGCAGCAGGTCTCGTCGACGTCACCAAGGCCGACCGCGGCGGCCTCAACATGCCCGATTATACCAAGCTCCTGTTCACCGTCATCGACAACGCGACGTTCCGTCTTTGGAGCCTGCCGCATGACAACATCGCCGGCGACGAGGTGACGGCGACGCTGCCGCAATACGGCACCAGGGTCGCCTTCGACGTCACTTTTCGCCGCAAGAATGGCGACTGGTTTATCGTCGGGCCGCCACTTGCCCAGCTTCAGGCCAAGCTCGCCGAATTCCAGGAAGCGCATGGCGAAGCCGTCGACATGGTCGACGATCCGAGCATGCTCGCCTCGCCGCGCGATACGTTCAAGGTACTGTTGAGCGGCCTCACCGAAGCCGGCGACCCGGCACAGGCGGCGCTCGACCTGCGCAACTATAGTCAGGCGGTGCGCGGCGACGAGGCGTTCCTGCTCGAGCGCTATCTCAAAAAGGTCATCGACCGCATCGGCTATGTCTATTGGCAGGAGATCCCCGACGACCCGAAGAGCAACACCCCCTTCGTCTATTTCGAGCATCCCGCCGGCAACATCGTCATCGGTCCGGTCGAGACCGACCCCGACGGCACCGGCAAGCGCAAGATCTGGCAGTTTACGCCCGAGACGCTCGCCCACATCCGCGCGCTCTACGCCGATGTCGAAGACGTGCCGGTGGCGCCGGAATTCGCCGCCTTCGCCAGCACCGACCCGTTCTTCATCGCCCGTGGCCTCGCCCGCGAGATCAGCCCCGGCCTGCTCACCCGCGCCGGCCCGATGGAGCACTGGCAATGGTGGATGCTCGGCCTTGCCGTACTGGCCGGCATCGTCTTCGGCTTCATCGCCAATGCGCTGATTTCCTTGTTTGTGCGAAGGACGGACAGCCCGGCCTTCTTCCGCATTGTCGAATGGGCGGTGCGCTCGATCGTGCTTGGCTTCTTCCTGCTGTTGACGCTGCGCCCGCTCGGTCTGCCGCAAGTGGTCGCCGCTCCGGTCAAGGCAATCGCCTGGAGCCTGATCGTGATCGGCGCCGTGCCGGTGGTCTGGCACCTGATCGGCAAGGTCGCCGACCATTATCGCGGGCTGTGGCAGGTGCCCGGCTATCACGACACGCTGATTTCGCTGTCCACCGGCGTGGCGCGCGTCGCCGTGCTGGTCGTCGCCTTCCTGCTGCTGGCCGAAGTGCTCGCCATCCCCTACGAAGGCGTCATCGCCGGTCTCGGCATCGGCGGTCTGGCGGTAGCGCTGGCGGCGCAGCCGACGCTGCAGAACTTCCTCTCCGGCCTGACGCTTTATGCCGACCGGCCGGTCAGCGTTGGCGACTTCTGCAAGTTCGGCGACCAGTCCGGCACGATCGAGCATATCGGCATGCGCTCCACCCGCATCAGGTCGCTCGACCGCACGATCATCTCGGTGCCGAACTCGGATTTCGCCGGCATGCAGATCGAGAACTACGCGCATCGCGACCGCACCCGGTTCGCGACGACGCTGCAGCTGCGCTACGAGACGACGCCCGATCAGCTGCGTTACGTCCTGGCCGAGCTGCGCAGGCTGCTGATCGCCCATCCGCGCGTCATCGACGATCCCTGCCGCGTGCGCTTTGCCGGCTTCGGCGCCTATTCGCTCGACATCGACGTGTTCACCTACGTGAAAACCGCCGACGTGGCCGAATTTCAAGCCATCCGCGAGGACATCCTGCTGTCCATGATCAACATCATGGATGATGCCGGCGCGCAGTTCGCCTTCCCTTCGTCACTGGAATACAGAGCCACCGACCTTCCGGTCGACGACGAAAAACGCATCGCCGCGGAGAAAAGGGTCAGCGATTGGCGCGAGGCGCAAAATCTGCCTTTCCCCGACTTCAGCCAGATCGATAAATTCGCCCTCAACAACACGCTTGCCTATCCGCCTGAAGGCTCGGCGCATTATCGCGGGACAGAGCCCGACCCGGACTCGGCCGAGGCAAAGGCGACGCTGGAGAAAGTGCGCTGGAGCCTGCCCTGGAAAAAGGGGGGTAGTAATCTCCCCCCTTGAGGGGGAGATGGCCGGCAGGCCAGAGGGGGTCGCCGCGCGTGGAGCGCCAACTTCGTCTTTCCTCGGGATGCCGGCCGCGTCGCGCCAACCGAACCGACCCCCTCTGTCGCCTTCGGCGACATCTCCCCCTCGAGGGGGGAGATTATCTCCCCAAAAGCTCAGCTCTTGTTGGCGGCCAGCACCAGCACCGGCTTTTCGCTGTAGAGGTTGGGGAACAGCCGCTTCAGATTCTCAACCTTGGGCAGATCATTGTAGACGATATAGGGATAGGTCGGGTTGAGCGTCAGAAAGTCCTGGTGATAGTCCTCGGCCGGATAGAAGCTCTTACCGGTCTCCAGCGTCGTCACGATCGGCTTGGGAAACACCTTGGCTTTGTCGAGCTGGGCGATGTAGCTTTCGGCGATCTTTTTCTGGGTGTCGTTTTCGGCAAAGATCGTTGAACGGTACTGGGTGCCGCTGTCCGGCCCCTGGTAGTTCAGTTGCGTCGGATTGTGCGCCACCGAGAAATACACCTGCAGCAGCTGGCCATAGGTCACCTTGGACGGCTCGTAGGTGATCTCGACGGATTCGGCATGGCCCGTCCGGCTGGTGCCGACCATTTCATAGACGGCCGTGTCCTTGTCGCCGCCGGCATAGCCGGAGACGGCGCTGGTGACGCCCTTGACGTGCTGGAACACGCCTTGCACACCCCAGAAGCAGCCGCCGGCGAAGACCGCCTTTTCGGTGCCGGCGGTGGCCTTCTCGTCCATTGCCGGCGGCGGGATCACCACCGCGTCCTCGGCCGAGACTGCCGGCGTCTGCCAGAACACGGCGGCGGCGGCCGTGAGGACGAGCGCGGCAAGCGCTGCTTTTGCGAAAATCGACGGTCGTTTCACGGTTGCGGTCATGTCTGATCTCCCATGATGTGGTGTGGATTATACGACGGATAGATCCGCCGGGCTCTCACATTGCTGTGCGCATCGCCTATTTGGCCGGAGCCATGGCATCGCAGGCCTTGGTCGCCTCGGCCTTCTTCATGGCGTCCGTCTCGGCGGCTGCCTTGTCCATGCAGTCGGCCTTCATCGGATCTGTCGCCTTCATCGCAGTCGTGGCCGTCGCATCAGGCTTCATGGCGCCAGCTGGTTTCATGGCGTCCGTTGCCGGTTTCATGGCGTTTGTCGCCATCGCCGGCTTCATCGCATCTTCGGCCCTCGCCGCGCCACCGGCGAACAGCGCCGTCGAGCAAAGTACGAAGGCCGCCAGGGTCGGGCGATTGGTCAAACGATTGGTCATGATGATCTCCTTGGGTTTGGCAGGGGTTGACGGCATGCGGCGGCGCCGCTGCGCGTTGGGGGAATTTCGCGAGGGTTTCTAGTTCGTGGCGGCAGCCAGGATCGGCCCGCCGCCCGGCACCTGGACCAGCACCGCGGTGCTGAGGCCGCCCGTCGTCACCGGCAGCGGCAGCGCGGTGGCGTCGCCGGTCCAACTGCCCAGCCTGGTCAGCGAATGCACGACATTGGCGTGCGGCAGCGTGCGGCCGGTGTTTTCGCCGCGCGCCACCGGCACCTCGATGACGCCCTTGCCGTAACGCACCAGCCAGACATCGGCCTTGCCGCCGGGCACCGGGCCGGCGCCGATGCTGACCTTGCCGCCGGCGAGCGACAGCGAAGGTCCGTCGGCGTGGCCGCCGCTCGAAATCAGCTGCTCGATCTCGCCTGGCCTGGCGCCGACCGCATCGGCCTTGCCGTTGACCACCACTTGCGGCGTGAACGGGCCGGAACGGCCGAGCGACGGTTCATAGCGGACCTGGCGCTGCGTGAATTCTTCTTTGCCGAATGTGTCCTTCCAGCCGAGATAGTCCCAGTAGGTGACGTTGAAGGACAGCGCCAGCACGCCGGGCCGGTCCTTGACCTTGATCAGATTGGCGTTGGCCGGCGGGCAGGACGAGCAGCCCTGGCTGGTGAACAGCTCGACCACGGTCAGCGTCTGGCCGGCAGCCGCGCTTGCTGCCGATAGCACAGTCGCCGAAAACAGTGCCGCGGCGAGCCCCATCAGGGCTGTGCTGCGTTTCGATCCGGTCATCGCTGTTCTCCTGTGCGGTTCCATGCCCACACTTCGCCGCCGACACACGGTTCGTTACAGCATCACCGCTTCGTGATTGAGGAGAAGTCCGAGTTTTTCGTCCTGGCGCATTGGCGAGAGCCGAGGCGACATCCGATCTCCCCCATTGCGGGGGAGATGTCCGGCAGGACAGAGGGGGGCGCCACGGAGCGTCATCCTACGTGGACGCCGAGTAACGCCAACTCAATGCAACAGCGGGCCAAGCGAGTCGCCAGACTTGCAGATTGCGAGGGCCGCGGGACAGCGCCCCCCTCTGGCCTGCCGGCCATCTCCCCCACGCGGGGGGAGATCGGATGTCGCCTCGTCTATTGTGTAAGCACGGTCTCCGAAGGGCGCTTGTTGAAGGCGCACTTGCCGGTCACAAAATAAGAAAAATCGGCGTCGGTTATGGTGTTGTTGGTAAGTGATCCGCCATCTTCCCACGCTTGACTGCTGGTGATGCCGCACGGCACGGCCGTAAAGATGTCGACGGTCGTGTTGGCTAGCGTTTTGACGTTGTCGATGAACAAGCGATCGGAGGTTACCGGATCGTCCGATCGCAGGGTTGTTTTCGTGCCCGTCTCCAGGTAGCTGCCGCCAAGACCAGGATTGGGATTCGGTATCTTCATCTCCAGAGACAGGTTGTCCATGTCCTTCACGTCGATCACCGCACCGGCGCCGGTCGCGGGATACATGGTGTTGACGCAGGTGGTTGCGTATTTCCTGGTGCCGCTGATCTGGGTGATTGTGCCGGTGGGCAAGCCGTAGAAGCTGAGCACCGTCGTGGTCGTGCATACTTGTTTCTGGACCAGCGTCTCCGTCGTTCCGCTGATCGTGTACACAGAGGACGTTCCGTAGCCTTTCGGATCGCCAAACCTGTTGTAGGCGTAGGAGATCCTCATCAGCTTGTTGGCCACCGTGTCCCCGGACTTCGTGCCGTAGAGCGTCACTGTCTTGTCCCACCAGCCCGAGATCTTGTCGACCTTGAACGTAGCCTCCACCAGTGCCGGCCTCTTGGTCACTCCCGACGCGACACCGACCTGCACCGTGTTGATCTTGACGATCTGCATGAAACTCGTCGGCATGGCAAAGCCGGCCGAAGCCTTGATGCTGGCGGCGCCGTCGGCGGCGACGACGAAGCTGTCGAGCTTGGCCGTGCCTTGCCCGCCATTGGCCAGGTAGGACTCCTGCAGCTTCACCTGGCGGTCCGCCAACGACGTGGTCGTCTCCAGCGTCGTGATCGACAGCGACGCTGCATCGAGGGCGTTCTGCATCGATGCCCTGGTTGAAACCGCCGAGGTATAGTCGATGGAAAAACCCAATGCGGCAACCATCGGGATAAGCAAAATGGCGAGCAATGGCGCGAACGAACCGCTCACCGATGTGAGAAATTTGCATGCTGACAGCGGCATTCCGATCCCCCCGAAACGGTGATAGGCCAGTGGCTATCACGCCGGGCGCGAACTATGCTCTAATCTCATGGATCAAAGTTTAACGACTTTGCCTCGCCGCCGCCGCACCCGCGCCCCGCCGCTTGCCGATATACCGTGCCCCTGCTAAAGCGCGCCGCATGACCACGCCGATCAAGAACATCCGCAACTTCTCCATCGTTGCCCATATCGACCATGGCAAATCCACGCTTGCCGACCGGCTGATCCAGTCGACCGGCGGGCTGGAAGCGCGGGATATGAAGGAACAAGTCCTCGATAGCATGGACATCGAGCGCGAGCGCGGCATCACCATCAAGGCGCAGACGGTGCGGCTGAAGTACCGCGCCAATAATGGGCAGGACTATATCCTCAACCTGATCGACACGCCCGGCCATGTCGACTTCGCCTATGAAGTGTCGCGCTCGCTCGCCGCCTGCGAGGGCTCGCTGCTGGTCGTCGATGCCTCGCAAGGGGTCGAGGCGCAGACGCTGGCCAATGTCTACCAGGCGATCGACAACAACCACGAGATCGTCGTGGTGCTGAACAAGGTCGACCTGCCCGCCGCCGAGCCCGAGCGCATCCGCGAGCAGGTCGAGGAGGTGATCGGCATCGACGCCTCCAACGCCGTGCTGATCTCGGCCAAGACCGGGCTAGGCATTCCCGACGTGCTCGAAGCCATCGTCAACGATCTTCCGCCGCCGCGCGAGGGCGACATCACGGCTCCATTGAAGGCGATGCTGGTCGATAGCTGGTACGACGCCTATCTCGGTGTCATCGTGCTGGTCCGCATCATCGACGGCGTGCTGAAGAAGGGCCAGACCATTCGCATGATGGGCACCGGCGCCAGATACCTGGTCGAACGCACCGGCGTCTTCACGCCCGCCCGCATCAATGTCGACGAGCTCGGCCCCGGCGAGTTCGGCTTCTTCACCGGCTCGATCAAGGAAGTCGCCGATACCCGCGTCGGCGACACCATCACCGAGGACAAGCGGCCGACAGCACAGGCCCTGCCCGGCTTCAAGCCGGCGCAGCCGGTGGTGTTCTGCGGCCTGTTCCCGGTCGACGCCGCCGATTTCGAGGATCTGCGCGCCGCGGTCGGCAAGCTGCGCCTCAACGACGCGTCCTTCTCGTTCGAAATGGAAACCAGTGCCGCGCTCGGCTTCGGCTATCGCTGCGGCTTCCTGGGCTTGCTGCATCTTGAAATCATCCAGGAGCGGCTGGAGCGCGAATTCAACCTCGACCTCATCGCCACCGCGCCGAGCGTCGTCTACCGCCTGCTGCTGAACGACGGCACGGTCAAGGAACTGCACAACCCGGCCGACATGCCGGACGTGGTCAAGATCCAGGCCATCGAGGAGCCGTGGATACGCGCCACCATCCTGACCCCGGACGACTATCTCGGCGGCATCCTGAAGCTCTGCCAGGACCGGCGCGGCATCCAGGCCGACCTGTCCTATGTCGGCAAGCGCGCCATGCTGATCTACGATCTGCCGCTCAACGAGGTGGTCTTCGACTTCTACGACCGGCTGAAGTCGATCTCCAAGGGCTACGCCTCCTTCGACTATCACCTCACCGACTATCGCGAGGGCGACCTGGTGAAAATGTCGATCCTGGTCAATGAGGAGCCGGTCGACGCATTGTCAATGCTGGTCCACCGCACGGCTGCGGAAAAGCGCGGCCGCCAGATGTGCGAGAAGCTGAAGGAGCTGATCCCGCACCATCTGTTCAAGATCCCGATCCAGGCGGCGATCGGCGGCAAGGTCATCGCCCGCGAAACCATCTCGGCGCTGCGCAAGGATGTCACCGCCAAATGCTACGGCGGCGACGTCTCACGCAAGCGCAAGCTGCTCGACAAGCAGAAAGAGGGCAAGAAGCGGATGCGCCAGTTCGGCAAGGTGGATATCCCGCAGGAGGCGTTTATTCAGGCGCTGAAGATGGGCGATTGAGCTGGGCCGTTCCCGATTTCGAGCTGACCGAACCGCCTCCCGATGCGATCAAATACGCGCCGGCCAATGCCCTTCGCTCTAGGCAGCGGGCCGCCATTGGAGAACGTCCCGTCTTGAAGTATCCTTGAGCTTGGAAAGGGAGGTCTCGATGCGTCCCGCCAGCCCTGCTATCTCCGACGTTATCGCCGCGATCGGCCTCGCCATCGGCGGCGCTCTGGGCCTCGCCGGCACCTTCGTGGCGAGCGCCGCCCTTCGCGAAACGCTCTGGACGATCGACGGCGTGGCGCTCGTGGTGGCGACCGCGCTGTTGACGATGAAGTATCAGCGGCTGGGCAATGACTGGGTGGCGGCCGGATTTCTGACCTTTCTTGCCGGCGAGAGCCTGCTGCTCGCCGGCAATGCGGCGGGGCTTGAGGCCAGCGTGCCCTCCTATGTCGGGGTATCTCGCTTTGGGCGGCGGCGCTGGTCATGGTCAGCGCGCCGAAAACTTTCGCGCTGTGGATGCGGCTCACGGCTGTCGTGGCCGCCTTGCTGTTTGTCGTCTCGGCGGGCCTGATCCTGTGGGGCGCGCCTTTGCTGCCGACCTCGGCGCCGCTGCCCGCTGCCGGATATCCCTTCCTGGTTCTCACATTCATCGGCTGGATCTGGACGCTGCTGAAGCCAGGCCGTTGAGTCCGGTCGGACCACCCCCTCTCCGGCCGCTTCGCGGCTCCCCCACTTTGTGGGGGCGAGGAACCCAAGCTTTGTGAGGCTTCGGCGATTGGCATTCCTCGCCCCACGGAGTGGGGAGAGGTGGTTTGCGAAGCAAACCGGAGACGGGTCTTCCTCGGCAACGCTGCGCCTTTCCCAGCGCAAATGCCGCAATCGCCTCTTCCACCCATCCCGCCGCCATGCGATGTTCTCCGTGCGGCCGGGCAGGCCGTTTCATTCCGGGGGGAATCATCATGTTGTCTTACGCTTTCGCGCGCCGCGCCGGCGCGGCGCTTTGCCTTGCCGCGTTGTTTGCGCCAGCCGCGCATGCCGGCGATGTCACTTTCGAGATCAGGAACAGCCACCCCAACGCCATGCGCGTCGAGCTCTACAGCCAGGACCGCGACCATGTCTGGCCGGGCAACAATCAGGATTATTATCTCAACGACGGCGAGACCAAGTCGATCCCGCTGTCCTGCAACGACGGCGAATCGATCTGCTACGGCGCCTGGGTCGATGGTGACGAGAACACCTATTGGGGCGTCGGCCCAGGCAACACGGAAAAGTGCGACGATTGCTGCTACACCTGCAGCGGCGGCGAGACCGAGGAGATCGATCTGGTTCCGTGACGTGGCAAATCTCCCCCTTGAGGGGGAGATGTCGCCAAAGGCGACAGGGCCGCGCATAGAGCGCCAACCTGTTCTGCAGTAGTAGGCCGAGTCCGGTCGTGCCGACCCCCTCTGGCCGCTGCGCGGCCATCTCCCCCTCGAGGGGGGAGATTGGCCGTCCCGCGAGTGCAGGCTGGCAACGCCGGAACTCAAAACTAAAACAAAAAACCCGCCTCGGTGGGCGGGTCGTTGGAGCCAATTAGCACCATACCCAGATTAGTAGCATAGCTGCCGGCACAAAGCAAGAACAAAATGTGGCGCGGCGGCAAAAAAGCGAATTCGCTCCCCCGCCGCACCCGAGGTCGGCCCTCACGATGGGGAGAATGCTACCTTGACGTCGTCCTGACCGTGGCCATAGCGTAGTCCGACAGGAGATCCCACCCATGGCAGTGGTCGAAGGCGAGAAGATCGATATCGGCTTTTCCGGGCGCCGGTGCATCCATTCGCGCAATTGCGTGCTGGGCGATCCGCGTGTCTTCGTGCCCAATGCGCCCGGCCAGTGGATCCACCCCGAGGCGGCCAGCGTCGAGAAGATCGTGGCGCTCGCCGAAGCCTGTCCGTCTGGCGCCATCACCTATGTCCGCAAGGATGGCGGGCCGCAGGAACAGCCGCCGGTGGTCAACACCGTGCGCATAAGGGAAAACGGCCCGCTGGCCGTCCATGCCGAGATCGTGCTGGGCGGCGAAACGGTTTTCCGCGCCACGCTGTGCCGCTGCGGCGCCTCGGAAAACAAGCCGTTCTGCGACGGCAGCCACGCCAAGGCGGGCTTCACCGCCACCGGCGAGCCGCCGCTGAAGGATACGCCGGCGCTGGAAGCGAGGGATGGGCCGCTCACCGTCACGCCGACCACCAACGGCCCGCTCAAGCTCGAAGGCAATGTCGAAATCGTCACCGGCACCGGCCACACGGTCGATCGCACCCAACGCGCCTTCCTCTGCCGCTGCGGCCATTCCGCCAACAAGCCGTTCTGCGATGGCAGCCACAAGCGCGTGGGGTTTGTCGGGTAGGCGGCAAAGCTGCCAATCTCCCCCCTCGTGGGGGAGATGTCCGGCAGGACAGAGGGGGGCGCCGTAGAGCGCTAATTTCGGCAGTACAATGCCTCATACGCAATTGCCTCCAAAACACCGCGCAAATGCGCGATCGATGCGTAAGGTCATGACATCAGCTGAGTTGAAGCTCTGGAACGAGCTTCGCGCGCACCGGCTGATGGGACTTGGCTTCCGGCGTCAACTTCCGATCGCCGGTTACATTGTCGATTTCGCTTGCCCGGAGCAGAAGCTGATTGTCGAAGTCGACGGCTCCCAGCATACCGAAGCCGATGCTGTTGCCAGAGACGAAGCAAGGACAGTGCGCCTGGAACAGGATGGCTGGACCGTCCTGCGTTTCTGGAACGACGACATTCTCCGCGACATCGACAACGTCTGCCAGCATATTGTGATTGCGGTTGGAATCGCCGAGATGCCTTAAATCGTGGCAAGGTCGGCGGGACAGCGCCCCCCTCTGTCCTGCCGGACATCTCCCCCACGAGGGGGGAGATTGGCCGTCACCACGATCATCGCCCTTGGCCCAGCCATCACGGCTTTATCGATCGGCCGGTATCCGCTAAGGGCGGAGAGCAAATTCTCCGGACCCAAATATGACCGCCAAGACCAAATCGCCACCCCTGTTCCTCGGCATCGACACCGGCGGCACCTATACCGACGCGGTGCTGTGGTCGGAAGCCGGCGGCCCCGGCGGAAAAGTGCTGGCCAAGGCCAAGGCGCTGACCACGCGCCACGACCTGGCGGTCGGCATATCGGGCGCGGTCGATGCGGTGCTGCAAAAGGCCGGCACCGGCACCGACCCGACTGCGATAAAACTGGTGTCGATGTCAACGACGCTGGCCACCAATGCGCTGGTCGAGGGCCAGGGCGGGCGGGTCGCACTTGTGATGATCGGCTTTGCCGAGGGCGACCTGGCCCGCGACGGGCTGAGGGCGGCGCTCGGCACCGACCCGGTGGTGTTCTGCGCCGGCGGCCACGACGTGCACGGCAATGCGGCAAAGCTCGATCTTTCCGGGCTGGAGGCGGCGCTGCCGGAATTGGAAAAATCGGTGTCCGGCTTTGCCGTCTGCGCCTATTTTGCCACCCGCAATCCGGCGCATGAGCTTGCTGCGCGCGACCTGATCCGCGACAGAACCGGCCTGCCGGTCACCGCCAGCCATGAACTTTCGGCCAAGCTCGGCGGCCCGCGCCGGGCGCTGACGACCTTGCTCAACGCCCGCCTGATCTCGATGATCGACCGGCTGGTCGCGGCGACCGAAGGCTTTTTGGCCGCGCGCAACATCGCCGCGCCGCTGATGGTGGTGCGCGGCGACGGCGCTTTGGTCTCGGCCGCCTTTGCCCGCCAGCGGCCGATCGAGACCATCCTGTCCGGCCCGGCAGCCAGCCTGGTCGGCGCCCGCCACATGACCGGCCTCGACGATGCCGTGGTCTCCGACATCGGCGGCACTACCACCGACGTTGCCGTGCTCGACAAGGGTCGGCCGCGGCTCGATCCGGAAGGCGCCACCGTCGGCGGCTTCCGCACCATGGTCGAGGCCGTCGCCATGCGCACCTTTGGCCTCGGCGGCGATTCCGAAGTGGCGCTGGAGGACGGCGTGCTCAGCCCGAAAATCCTGCTCGGGCCGCGCCGCCTGGTGCCGCTGGCGCTGGCCGGCATGATGCATGGCGACGCCGTCACAGCGGAGCTCGAACGCCAGCTGCGCGCGCCGAACCCCGGCCGCATGGATGGCCGCCTCGCGGTGCGCACCGGCGTGCCGGAGCGGCTGGCGGCCGGCCTGACCGGCGCAGAGGCGAAACTCTACGAGCTGATCGGTGCCGTGCCGCTGGCTCTCGACAGATTGCTGACCTCGAATGCCCAGAACGCCACCCTGAACCGGCTGGTGTCGCGCGGGCTGGTGCATATCGCCGGCTTCACGCCATCGGATGCCGCGCATGTGCTGGGCAGGCAGGCCAATTGGGATGCGGCCGCGGCGCGTCTGGGTGCCGAGCTGTTCGCGCGCAGGCGTGACGGCCGCGGCCAGTTCATCGCCGCCTCGCCGGAGGCGATTTCGGAACGGGTGCTGACCGCGCTGACCCGCCTGTCGGCGGAAGTCATCCTCGAGACCGCCTTCGCCGAGGATGGACTGGATGGCGCGGCAACCGTCGCCCATGCCCTGGTCCAGCGCGCCGTCGACGCCCATCCCGGTATCGCCCGCCTCAGCGTCGCCCTCGACCGTCCGGTGATCGGCCTCGGCGCCTCGGCGCCGCTGCATTATGCCGGGCTGGCCGAGCTTGTCGGCAATCGATGCGTGGTGCCGCAGGATACCGATGTCGCCAACGCGCTCGGCGCCGTCGTCGGCCAGGTCCGGGTCTCGGCCGAGGCGCGGGTCAGCCAGCCCAAGGAAGGGCTGTTCCGCGTTGCCTCCGGCGAAAGCGTGCGCGATTTCAACAACGAGGCGGCGGCGATCGCCGCAGCGGAGAAAGATGTGCGGGCGATCGCCGCCGGGCGGGCGAAGGACGCCGGCACCGACAGCGCCGAGATCGAAATCGCCAGCGAGTTCCGCGTCTCCACCGTCGAGGGCCAGCGCATGTTCATCGAGGCGCATGTCGTGGCGGTGGCGTCGGGACGGCCAAGGATTGCGGTGTGAGCGCGTAATCTCCCCCCTCGAGGGGGAGATGTCGCCGAAGGCGACAGAGGGGGTCGCCGCGCATGAAGCGCGACTTTCTTCTGTCGCAGGAGGCCGGGCCCGGTCGGACCGACCCCCTCTGGCCGCTTCGCGGCCATCTCCCCCTCGAGGGGGGAGATCGGCAGCGAAAACGCCCTACCTTCACCTATGCCGAATTGACCCTGCAACCGTGACATGTCAAAGGCCCGGCCTAGCCTTTCGTCTGGAGAAGCCCTGATGACCGATCGCGTCGAGATCGCCGGATTGCGGATTGCCCGCGAGCTTCATGATTTCGTCGTGAACGAGGCGCTGCCGGGCACCGGCATCGAGGCTGGGGCGTTCTGGAGCGGGTTTTCGGCGATCGTCCATGATCTCTCGCCAAAAAACCGGGCGCTGCTCGAAAAGCGCGATGCCATGCAGGACAAGCTCGACCGCTGGTATCGCGACAATGGCGCGCCCGTCGACATGGAGGCCTACAAGAGCTTCCTCCGCGAGATCGGCTATCTCCTGCCCGAGGGGCCGGCCTTCAGCGTGACCACCGAAAATGTCGACCCGGAAATCGCTTCGGTCGCCGGGCCGCAGCTGGTGGTGCCGGTGATGAACGCGCGTTATGCGCTGAATGCCGCCAACGCGCGCTGGGGCTCGCTGTATGATGCGCTCTACGGCACCGACGCCATTCCGGAGACGGACGGCGCCGAGCGAGGCGACAAATTCAATCCGGCGCGCGGCGCCAAGGTCGTCGCCTGGGTGAAAAGCCTCTTCGACGAGGCGGCGCCGCTCACCACAGGCAAATGGGCCGGGGTGAACGGGCTTTCGGTCGCCAACGGCATGTTGCGGCTGGGCGAGGGTGCCGGCGCCACCACGCTTGCCGACCTCAAACAGTTTGCCGGCTATCGCGGCGATGCCGCCGAACCCGAAGCCGTCCTTTTGGTCAAGAACGGCCTGCACATCGAAATCGTCATCGACCGCCACAACCAGATCGGCCGCACCGACCCGGCCGGCATTGCCGATGTCGTGCTGGAATCGGCGCTGACCACCATCCAGGACTGCGAGGATTCGGTGGCGGCCGTCGATGCCGAGGATAAGGTGCTGGTCTACCGCAACTGGCTCGGCCTGATGAAGGGCGACCTGGCCGAGGAGATCACCAAGGCCGGCAAGAGCTTTGTCCGGAGGCTCAACCCCGACCGTACTTACACTGTGCCGGATGGCGGCTCGCTGACCTTGCCCGGCCGCTCGCTGATGCTGGTCAGGAATGTCGGCCACCTCATGACCAATCCGGCGATATCGGACCACGGCGGCAACGAGGTGCCGGAAGGCATCATGGATGCGGCGATGACGGCGCTGATCGCGCTGCACGACATCGGCCCGCGCGGGCGCCGCGCCAATTCCCGCGCCGGCTCGATGTACATCGTGAAGCCCAAGATGCACGGGCCCGACGAAGTTGCCTTCGCCGTCGAGATTTTCGACCGCGTCGAAGCGCTGCTAGGCACGGCCAAAAATACCATCAAGATGGGCATCATGGACGAGGAACGGCGCACCACCGTCAACCTCAAGGAGGCGATCCGCGCCGCGAAAGACCGCATCGTCTTCATCAACACCGGCTTCCTCGACCGCACCGGCGACGAGATCCACACCTCGATGGAAGCCGGCCCGATGATCCGCAAGGGCGACATGAAGCAGGCCGCCTGGATTGCCGCCTACGAAGCCTGGAACGTCGACATCGGGCTGGAATGCGGACTGGCCGGCCACGCCCAGATCGGCAAGGGCATGTGGGCGATGCCCGACCTGATGGCGGCGATGCTGGCCGAGAAAATCGCGCACCCCAAGGCCGGCGCCAACACCGCCTGGGTGCCATCGCCGACGGCGGCAACCCTGCACGCCACGCACTACCACAAGGTCAACGTCCACGCCGTGCAGAAGGCGCTGAAGAGCCGGCCCAAGGCCAGGCTCGACGACATCCTGTCGGTGCCGGTAGCAAGGCGGCCGAACTGGTCGCCTGAAGACATCCAGAAGGAACTCGACAACAACGCACAAGGCATTCTGGGCTATGTCGTGCGCTGGATCGACCAGGGCGTCGGCTGCTCCAAGGTGCCCGACATTAGCGATATCGGCCTGATGGAGGACCGCGCCACGCTGCGCATCTCTTCGCAGCACATCGCCAACTGGCTGCATCACGGCGTCTGCACGCCCGAGCAGGTCATGGAGACGATGAAGCGCATGGCTGATATCGTCGACCGCCAGAACCAAGGCGATCCGCTCTACCGGCCGATGGCGCCGGATTTCGACAAGTCCATCGCCTTCCTCGCCGCCTGCGACCTCGTCTTCAAAGGCCGCGTCCAGCCCAACGGCTACACCGAGCCGGTGCTGCATAAGCGGCGGCTGGAACTGAAAGCGAAAGAGCAGGCGGGATAAAAACCTATGACAGTCAGGCTGTGAACGGTCGCGGATCCTCAGGCATTAAATATTTGAACAATGTACTGTAGGGTGGGGTGAGCGTGACTGGATACCGCCACGACAACGTGCGACGAATTTCTCAGGGGCCAAATGAGCAACAACAGGTCTGAACTAAACGTCAGAAAATTCTTTGTATCGATAATAGTCATTTGGGAAGCATTGCTATTCAATTCGCTGCCGACCCAGGCTACAGAAGAGGTGCCATTAGCTGTTCCTCTGATAAAATTGGAGTACCCGGGAAATCCACCCAATATCCGGATGTTGTATGTTAAGGTGCTGTCCCTTGGTAACCGAAAAGTAAATCAACCGCTCTTATTGGATACCGGATCCAGTGGCATGACGATCGACTGTGCTTCTGTGCTTCCCAAGAAGCTGTGTTCCGTCGAAGGAATAAAAATCACGAAAGATCTGGAACGGGATGGGATAACTGTTACCACCCAAAAAGCCGTCATGAATTACGGAACCTACGACGAGTACGGAAATGTTGCGTTGGCCCGAGTGACTTTCGGCTCCCGAGGCTCTTCCATCTCCACCGAGGCATCCATCCCCTTCCTTATTCGCTATAAGGAGGTCAGACGCAGCACAGGTGAAATTGTCGGTGGCCGGCTCTGGCCAAAAGGAATTTTTGGCATTTCTCCTATTGGGGGTGGTGGACCAAATCAAATGCTGAAATCCCCGATGGATGCCGTGAGTCCCAGAAATGGCTTGCGAAAGGGGTATTATCTTTCTCCGGTAGGAGCCGATTGGAGAGCTTGCACGAACGAGGAGGCGAATTGCCCGGCAGTTAAGGCACTTCACATTGGGATATCGGACAGCGTGAAAAGCGGGTTCAATATGGATAAGTGGAAAACCGCTAGCGATCGCTATAATTTCCCAACCATAGGTTCATGTATACTGTTGAGAGAAAAGACAACTTGCCGGCCGACGCTTTACGACACGGGAAATTCGACAATCGTAATAGCGGACAGCCCGCCAAAAGATTCGGGCGGATCAATGGCTGTCGGGACCAGAGTGGCGGTAAAAATCGCGATGCTGGGGGAGTGGAAGTTCGACACGTCATACAGATCCGAGTTGGAATTCTCTCCAACGATCGCCCACAACATCATTGGCATACGGTATTTTGAAACGAATAGTTTACTTGTTGATCTTGAAGCGAAAGAAATCGGAATTCGTATCGGGAATTGACCAGAGCTCTTTGTCGTGTTCGGCCGCAGGACGGGACGCTCCTACGCCGCTTGTGCCATCCGCTCCGAGCTCATGCGGTAGGAAATCGCCTCGGCCAGATGGATGCGGCCGACCGTCTCGCTGGCCTCGAGATCGGCCAGCGTCCGCGCCACCTTCAAGACGCGGTGGTAGGCTCGTGCCGAAAAGCCGAGCTTTTCGCTGGCATCCCTGAGCAGCGACAGGCCGGCGGCATCGGGCATGGCGATTTCCTCGATGACCGACGGCGAGCAATGCGCGTTGGTGGTGGCGGAGGTCGCGCCGAGCCGCTCGAAGCGCTCGCGCTGGATCGTACGGGCACGAGCGACGCGCAGTGCCACGGCTGCACTCTTCTCCGCCCGGTCCGGCCGGATCAGATCGCTCGCCGAAACCGCCGGCACCTCGATCCTGAGATCGATGCGATCGAGCAGCGGGCCGGAAATGCGCGCCTGGTAGTCGGTGCGGCAGCGGTCGCCGCGCAGGCAGCGATAGCCCGGCTCGCCGGCCATGCCGCAGCGGCACGGGTTCATCGCCGCGACCAGCTGAATGCGCGCCGGATAGGTGACGCGGTGGTTGGCGCGCGCGATCATGCAGTCGCCGGTCTCCAGCGGCTGGCGCAGCGCATCGAGCGCCTGCGGCGAGAATTCTGGAAATTCGTCGAGGAACAGCACGCCGTGATGGGCAAGCGAGGCCTCGCCCGGCCGCACGCGCAGGCCGCCGCCGACCATCGCCGCCATCGAGGCCGAATGATGTGGCGCCCGGAACGGTCGCCGGTCAGTGAGCTTGCCTTCACCGAGCTCGCCGGCCACCGAGGCGATCATCGAGACTTCGAGCAATTCCTTCGGCGCCAGCGGCGGCAGGATCGACGGCAGCCGCTGCGCCAGCATCGACTTTCCCGACCCCGGCGGCCCGACCATCAAGATAGTGAGCAGTATTAAAGCCGCTCGTGGGGTTGAAAATTGACAGCATTGTAGAGTATTAATCCTGCAATCCGGAGTTCCCCCCCTGACAAAGCCGCTCGCCTATTCCTACGTCCGCATGTCGACCGACATCCAGCTGAAAGGCGACAGTTTGCGAAGGCAAACGGAGCGGTCGAAGAAATATGCCGAGGATCACGACCTCCAACTCGTCGAGGACTTCGGACTAGAGGACATCGGTGTCTCCGCATTCAAGGGGGACAACGTCTCCTCGGGCGCGCTTGGCAAGTTTCTGGACGCGGTCAAAGCAGGCAGGATTGCGAAGGGGTCGTATCTGCTAGTCGAGTCGTTTGACCGTCTGTCACGCCAAAAACTTAACGCCTCGGTCGCGCTGTTCTTCGGCATCATCTCAAACGGAATCAACCTCGTCACCTTATCGGACAATCAGCTCTACAAAGCCGGGGAAGCTGAGTTTCCACAACTGATCATGTCGATAGTCGTGATGGCCCGAGCAAACGAGGAATCCGAGATAAAAAGCCAGCGTTTGTCGGCTGCATGGGGCGCCAAACGAAAAGCAATCGGCGACAAGAAACTGACCGGATTGTGCCCGGCATGGCTGGAGCTATCGGAAAACCGAAAGAGCTTTGGCGTGTTGGAGGATCGTGCCCATATTGTCAGGCGGATGTTTGAGGATAGCGCATGCGGCCAAGGATCTTTTGTCATTACGCGACGATTGAATGACCTGGGCGTTCCAGCGTTTGGGAGGTCAAACGGCTGGGTGCAGTCATATGTCACCAAGATCCTTCAGACGCGTGCTGTATTAGGCGAGTTTCAGCCTCACACCAAGCAAAATGGAAAACGGATACCGTTTGGCGACTCGATTCCTGGCTATTATCCGCAAATCGTCGACGAAGAACTATTTCTTCGAGCGCAATTCGCCAGGGGCAAACGCCGTATAGAAGGCGGGGGGCGGAAGGGAGAAGCGCTGCGCAACCTGTTCACCCACCTGGCCAAATGCGGGTACTGCGGTGCGCCTATGCATTTCCTCAACAAGGGGTTTGGGCCGGGAGGCGGAACATACCTGAAATGCAGTCAGGCATTACGTGGACTGGATTGCGTTTCAACCCCATGGCGATATCAAGATTTTGAGAGGTCGTTCTTTCTGTACGTCAAGGAGATCGATCTGGGCGAAATACTTGCCGCATCGGCCACGAAATCTGATGCAATCGCCTTGGACAATCGCCTGACTTCGCTGAAGGAGAAACGTAATCAGTTAGAGGTTCAACGGGAACGAAGCTACGCTCTTATAAATCAGGCGATTTCGATCGATTTCGTGTCGGCAAAACTGAAGGAATGCGAAAACGATCTAGCCGGAGTTGACGTGCAGATCACCGACGTCGAGCTACAGCTGTCTTCAATCCGCGAACAGCAGTCGATTTCGCCTGACGAACTGCACCGTTTGATTGACCAGCTTCAAGAGACAGAAGGTCCCGACGCGTTCGCGCAAAGGACAATGCTTGCCGGCCGCTTGCGCGAAATCGTCAGCGACCTGCGATTAGATGTTGAAGGCACCAAACCCCGGTTGAAGAAGGCGGAAGCGCTCTTCGATCAGGCAGGGACCGGGCCGTTAGAGCGCCAGAGCATTCTTGAAGTGATCGAACAAACCGACATTGAGGCAAACCGATACAATCGCAGCTTCACGGTCGTTCTTGCCGACGGAATTTCCCGTAGAATCGTGCTGAACAATGACGACCCAACGGACTTCGTCGCAATGGTCACCGTGGATGCCGCAGGCAATCCGGCTGGTAGCGATCGTGGCATAGACCTGGAAACGTTGTTTGGTTTGAATTCCGTACATTAGGATTCGCTGCACAGAGTTTGCCTGCTCATGGCGCAAATGTCGCGAGGGAGAATGCAAAGGGAAAACGGAAGCCAGACAATGTCACATCAGGCTGAGTTCCTTAGCAAGGTCATGTTGTGAAGGGAGTATAGGCTGGCCATTCCTTCGTGAAATTGGCCAATGAAATGCACGACCAGTTCTCCGACCTCCGGCCCTTCATCGGTCAAATTGAATCCATCAGTCATAAATCCGTCCGTAGAAGGAATTGGTTGCGCCATAAAGAAGTCAGGCCCGTGGGTGTGAAGAGAGGCAAAAGCGCTAACGCACTCACCGTTGCCCAGACGCAACACGTTCAGCAACATCGCGTCTGCCTGCATTTCAGCAAGGTGGCTGACAGGATCGTCATGCGAATAGAAACATGCCACTTCGACAACCCAACCTGGTGGTGGAGGCGGGATGAGTAGAGGCCGTTTCCTTGGGTTCATTTCGGTTTGCGCTGGCCAAGCACCGTCCGATGCAAATAACAGCCGGAATGCTCCCAATCCACCAGACAAAGGAGTCTCATCTCGCTTCCACCTAAGGATCGTACGACTTTCTAGATCGGGATCGTGATAGGCAAAGAACTCACCCAGCATGGCATATTGGCAGACACCGCTCTTTCATTTTGTTCTTTTGTGTTGAAGCAGTAATATAGATGTCGCTTCGATGCGATGTTATGCTCCAAACTTCAGAGAGTGGATTTGTCTCCCCGATGGCAAATCTAAAAATTTTCTTTTACATGTTCCGGTAATATCTAATTGTGAGCGCTCATTCCGTTCTAGTTTGGCTAGAACCTGATATGCAGCCTTCTTGCTCGATCTCGAAACGCCGCTTCTCCGCCCTCCAGAATCTCGCAGACACTTTGGCGGATATCTGCCTCGTCCAGTCCACCTGACTGGTATGTAATCCCCGGCAGGCCGTCCCCCGTCATTTCAGAAACGTTGGCAATGATAATTTGGTCTGCATCCGTGTTGATGACCAGATTGGCGTTATGGGTCACCATGATCACTTGGCGTTTCAGCTTCGCAGCCCGGAAGAGAGGCACCAGTTCGTCATAGATTGATTTGGGGTCCAGGTTCTCTTCGGGCTGGTCGATGACCAGAGGTTTGTCATCGGCGTCGTCCAGAGCCAGGTAGAGCAGGATCAGGACAATGCCCCGGGTGCCCGGAGACAACTTCTTGATGTCCGTCCCATCATATTTGATGCCGTATTCAATCGAAATATGGTCGGAGCTATACAGCCACTGTGCAAAGCGTTTTAACCACTTTCGGAAGCCATCTGCGTCCTTGGTCCGATCGGGTGCGGGTTCAAGCAATTCCTCTTGATGCTTTTCACGAAACGCTTCCATGGCTGCAGCAATGGCCTCGACGTCGCCCATTTCCCATGCCTTTTTGAGCTCATCGTTTGCATATTTTAGGAGTTTGCCGGTTCCCCGGAACGGGCCGGTACGGAGGTCAAAAAGCTCCTTCTCCGCCTTGTCCGCCCATGCCTTGACGTCAGCAACGCGCGACACGGTGAATGACAATTTTGCCAAGGTTCCGCCCTGTGTGGCCAGCCTCACCATTAACGGGGCATAGAGATCCTTCAGGACGGTCTCTTCGGCCAAAATTGCCGTGAACACCCTTTTATAGCCGCCCTTGCGATCCTCGATCAGCTCAATCCGGCGAACGGAAGCCCCTTCGCTATCGGTCAGCTTTTCCTTGAGCACGGCGAGTTTCGCCGTCTCTTCCGTGATTCTCTTGGCATTGATGGCAAGTTTTTCCGCAGTCTGTCGGTCGGCCGCGACAAGCTGCTGCACCCGCTCGATTTCTGTCTCCAACACCGCCAGCGAAAGCTTGGTCAATTCAGCACCATCGGCCACGAAACTCCCGTTCTCCAGCAGGCTGGGTACAGAGCCCTTCCAATGGGCAACCGCAGTATTGGACAGCGCAGCCTTGGCCTTGATGGCCCCGTCGACATCACCGGTGAAGTTGAGCATGAAGCGCTCCCAGTCAGGGTCGTCCAGTTTGCTGGCAGCATGGGCGACCTTCAAGTCCCGAAGGGCTTGTGGCGCACGGTTCTGCCTTTGATCCACAACGTCGCTCTGGAGGTTCTCAAGTCCCGCTTGCTGCTTTGCATAGTACCTGAGATATCCGCGTACCTTGTCGGCGGCCGCCAGGAGATCTTGCAGCCGTTGGGCCACGACCGTGCTCGTTGTGGTGGGGACGAGAATGCCGCGATCCTTCTCATATCCTTTGATCAACGCGTCCTTCTCGGTAATCTGTTTTGTCAGGCCACTTACGGCCGTAATTTTTTCCCGCTCTGCCGCGATCAGCTCGGAAATGTTGTTCATTGCGGTTTCTTCGCGTAGCCGAGCCTCCCGATGGCCCTGGGCACGAAGCTCCAGCAGCTCATGGAAGTTGATCGTTCCGTCCCGATCGGTGTGAGCTTCAAAAATGACCCGTTCGATCTCCTGGATCATTTGGGGCATGCCTTCCGGCGAGCAGAGCCGATCGACAAACTGCTGGGAGAGATAGCGAACACGTGGAAAAGTGTCCCGGTCGGCACCTGGACGCTCCAGTTCCTTCGCATCCGAGGTTTCCCCGCTCAGCCACTTCACGGAAACCTCGGCCCCCGACAGGTGCTCTTGTGCACGTTCCAGGAAGGACGGGCGGTCCTGATCCTCAAGATAGGCGTCGCAGCCGGCGGCGATGATGTCGGCCAAGGCGGTTTTTCCTGAACCCCTCGCGCCTATGATGGTCACCAGTCCCGGATTAAGCGCGATGTGAGGCGTCCGTACCCAAGGTGCTCCATGGATCCTGATGTGATCGATCGTCTGAGACTCCGACGACCAGCTGGGCGGTGTCGGGCCTACGTAGGCGCGCTCCGGATCGATGCAGGCCTGTCGAAGGCCATCGAAACTAGCTTGGCCTTTGATCCAGCACAGCCTGTCTTCGGCGGGCTTTCCGACCAAGGACAGCTCGTGCGCGTCGCTTCCCCATAGGCAAGGTTTCAGGCCGCCGTAACTCTCAAGGATCTCCTGCGGGGTCGCCGCTGGGCCTTGGCCAAGCCAGAAATCTCGCTGTTTGGTGCTGCTGGCGAAGATCACATGTGCGATCTTTTCGATCTCTTCCCTGACAACCCGGTCTGCCCCATCCCGGACGCCGGAGGTTCCATCCGCGTTCCCCGACACGGCGATAATAATGTTGTTCCTGGCCCACTCCATGCTCCTGAACGCATCTTGAAGCGCGCTGCGAGAAACCTTGAACTGCGTCACGCCGAGACGAAACGCGGCCTTGTCGTCGGTAATCGTTCGGTCCGTCCGCTGCCCCAGCCTGATCAGATCTTCCGGCGAGCAGCAAAATGCGTCTTCGGCCGTTGAAAACTTGAGGTGCCGAAGAAATCTGTTCAGCTCTTCAACGTGCTTGGGATCTGCCGGATTGGCCAACAGGTGGATATTCACGAAGTGGCCTTTTACGGTGCCCATCTCCAGCCTGAGTTCAACATTGGGAAACAGGATCTTGCATTGGCTCAAACGGCCGCTCTCCTTCGCCGCTTTCACGCGCTCGTATGACGAAGTTACGCAATAATCGGTAATGCCGATTGCCCGCATTGCCGGTGAGGCATTTTCGAGCGCTGTGATGTACGCTTCCCACCCGTCTGCGGGGTAGCGATCCTCCAGAACCGTGCCCGGCGCATGAATATGCGGCTCCCACCGCAGCCAGTCGGACCCCTTTGACAACATGGACACTGAACCCCCCAAAAACACTGTGTGGCCTAGGCAACGCTTTGACAAGTTGTTCGCGCTACAGCGCTCGACCGTGGGCAATTGCTTACCGCGCGTTGTGCAAGCAACACCTGTTAGCCCAACTTTATCGACCATGGTCGATAAAAACCTCCAACGGCCCGGAACGAGGGTATTGCGATCGAACCGTACACTTACCGGGCCCCTGGCCTTTTCCGACTTGGTTCTAGAAATTTCACGGGGATTGACGAAGTTCTGAGAGGTCTCAACTAGCTCCGTCTACGATCAAACATAAATATAGCAGCAACTAGTATAACCAGCTTTTCCCACAGAACCAATTTCACCTCTTAATCAAGCCCACGCCCCACGCTCCATATAGAACTGTTTTGAACCGTGCCGACGGCTATCCTCGCACGCCCTCAAACACCCAAATACAAGTTTCACCCATCGGATTCGATGGGTCTATACCCCTATGAAGAAGACCAACCCACATGCTCCAGAGCCACTCACACGCTTCTCCACCCTCCATCTCATCTCAATATGCATCCTGGTTCGACGACAGGATCGAGCAGTTCATCGAAGCTCACAAAGGTAGATTCGAACCCACCTCATTTTTCAAACGACGGAACGGGTTTTTCATCACGATCTCGTTCGATCACTACAGTCGCAAGCAGCGGCTAGAAGGTTCCGACCTGATCGACGGTCTCAGTGCCAAAACGGAGATGGACACGTTCCAAGACCTGTACAACTTGATCTGTCGCAACCTAATTGGACGGAACTACCATCGACCGTCATTCCACGACCTGAAACCTCTGGCTATCGGTTGTCTGGACATGAATGGATCGAGATACTGGAGGTCGATGGGAGAGCTGGAAAACGCTCATATCCATTCGATCTGGATTTTCACCGATCAAACCAGAGATGGATTTCGAAAGTTATTAGCCGACCAAGAACGACTTATATCCATCAAAGAACGGTTCTCGATCCGAGAATTAGATATCCAGCAGCTGGATCATGACCATCGAAATTCGACGGGTGAGAGTCGTGCATCCTCGTACATGGCCAAATTCATGGTGCACAATAATCACGAGCTGAAGGCCGCTGACGACTTCAGGGTGCTGCCGATTCAGCCCGAGAAAACAGTGAACTGAGGCAGGGTTTAGGCAGGGCGTTGGGCTATTGAGAGGGGATAGCCGCCTTTTAGAATCGGAGGTGAGTCGCCATGTGCAGGATTCCAGTGATCCGTCTGACACCATGACCAATTCGATGCGTTCTCAAAATTCTGCGTGAAACGGTGTGTGGGTCTATGTGGCCGTTTACTCCTTGTTTTTTTTGATAGGGTCAACGAAGCCGTGTAGCTCCCGACATCCTTTTCCACCTGCACGAGCGGTCTGATTTAGTGCGAATGCGCAGCTGACGCGGCAACTAGACTCATAGAAAGTCATACCCGTTGAATTTCCACCCCTGGTTAGTGGGATATCACTCGGATTGCGGATTCTTCGCTAAGCGGATAAGTAGCGAATTAACCGACGAGTGACCGCAAAAACCAACATGAAGTCATACGCACTTGAAACCAAAACGCGTTTCGCGTATTTAGAGGACGGAGATGCGGGAGCTGGAAACAGTTATCCGCGCTCATTCAGGGGCCCGCGCTTGATAAGCGTGGGCTTCCGCGTTTTATGATCTTCGCATTCCTCGACGAGTTTGGACACAACGGTCCGTACTTCGATCGCAACCATTCCAAACACAATACCAGCCCTGTTTTCGGATTAGCCGGATATCTCATGCCGGAACAGTCCGTGCGCAATTTTGGAACATTCTTCCTTAAACGCAAGATCGATCTTCTGTCTGGAGACATCAGCCGATCGGGTAAGCAGGCATACGAATGGGAGAAAAAGGGGACAAACCTTTTCACAGCGAATTCTATTGAACGCTACCCGGCGATCCGCGCAGTCATGTTGCGCATGTTGAACGAAATTCGGGCTCGCAACGGGAAGGTCTTTTACTATGGTCGGGAGAAGCTCAGATCCCGCGATGACCTTAATGCTAACGGCCTCTACAAAACGATTTTTGCCAACGCTATCCGGCAGATCAATTCATATTGCGAAAGTGTCGACGAGAATTTTGTCATCGTTCTGGACGAGAACTCGGTGAGAAAGGAGCTTCTTGAGACAGCCGCTAAAACGATGTTTGGCACCGAGCCAACACGACGGATGCTCAGTCCGCCGTTTGAGGTAGAGAGCTATCTCAATCAAAACATCCAGGCTGCAGATTGGCTAGCCACCATCATCGGTAGGCTATGGAATTACCAACTGGATGAGACAGGTTTCGGCAACTACGCACCCTACCACACGTATTTCTGGCAACGTTTACATGCGGTGACAACCCACAGCACCGTTATGAAACGGCCGAATGCGCAGCAGCCACCTTCGACAAATCGGTTGGGTAGCCTTGGCATCGCTATTAAGGCAGCACAAGAAACGAAGTTTACAACCACGATAACGAAGATCGTCACCACCAAGGAGGTTTCTGTAGAGATATCAACTGAGCCACCGCCCGATAGCTGATTCCGATCAGAGCCGGCCCGAGCGGTAAATCCAAACTGCAAACGTACCTGCTCCCTTGCCAGTTCGCGATATTTCTCACGCCCCCTAGCAATCTGACCAGATGTCCACTATTTGCTGCCGTCCAGCAGCGGAGGGACCAGGTTGGGCACAGCTAACGAGCAAACATATTTCGCCACGATCGATCCAAACGATCAGCCCGTTACAGTTTTTATCCCGCCTGAAAACATCCTACATTCTCCGAAGCGCAAGGGCGGCCAGAAAAAGCCGCCGCCGGTATCGCATCTGATAATTGGGTTCGACAGCGAGTATCAGTCGCGCGATCCGATCGGGCCAACCAAGGATGAGGCCCAGGATGCCAAGAACGAAATCCTCTCATACCAATTCTGCACGAGGTTGGTCTCCAAGGATCCGTTGCAGCCGGCACCTCAATGTAGCGGGATCATCATCCCGGGAGGAAACGACCAGAGATGGCTCCTGCGGGATTTTGTCGCCGCAGCAATTGGCTCGCTGATCAAGGAATTCCCGACCGTAAAGATTCCCACCGACATCTATCTGGTCGGACACTTCACCCGTGCCGATCTGCCAATGTTCCATGAGTTCCGCGGTGAAGCCAAACGGTCATTGAACAACGTCCGCAACACGTTCGTCTCGATCGAGAATTTCATACCAATGACGATCGAGGATCGCGACGGGAACGAGGTCGAGAGCTTCCGGATCAGGCTTAGGGACACGATCCTGCTGGCGCCAGCCAATGCCAAAAAGCTGGCGGACATCGGCGATATGCTTGGAATGGAAAAGATCGAGCTGCACAAGGATCGGGTTTCAGAACGGCAAATCAAAGAGAATATGAAGCAGTTTCGGGAAGAAAACTGGCCACTTTTCCGAGATTACGCGATTCGAGACGCGGAAATCTGCACCGAATACGCAGAGCGGGTGATCAGGCAATACGACGCTTTGTTCAAACAATTCAAAATGCCGCTGACTCTCACGTCATTCGGTTCGAAACTGGTGATTTCCGATTGGGAAAATCAGGGATGGGAACCAAATGAAGTCCTGGGTAAGGAGGAAAAGACACAGCCCCGGTTCGACAAAAAGAGAGGATATTCCGTCATAGAGACGATCAATCCCTACTTGGAAGACGTGCATTTTGAGTTGGATTTCGTCACCGAAACCTATCATGGCGGCCGGAACGAACAGTTCCTCTTTGGCATATGCGACGAGCACATATGGCGGGATCACGACCTAAGCTCCGCATATACCACGGCAATGTCGCTGATCGGGAAGCCGGTTTGGGACCAGATTCATCGGGTGGAGAACATTGATGAGATTGACGTGCTGGACTTGGCATTCGTGTCAGTTGATTTCGAGTTTCCCGAAACGGTCCGCTTTCCCACGCTTCCTGTAAGGTCACCAAACGGGATCATTTTTCCCCGAAAAGGGCGATCCTATTGTGCTGCGCCAGAACTGATCCTTGCCAAACAGCTGGGAGCGCAGTTGATCCTGAGGAGATCGATCAAGGTTCCGGTCGAATCCGATACCGGAATATTCAGCAGGTTCATTGCCGACTGCATTGTCAAACGGTCAGCGTACAAAAAGAAAACGTTCGAGGAGCTTTTCTGGAAGGAAGTCGGTAATAGCACATACGGCAAAACCGCCCAGGGTCTTCGCAAGAAGCGGGTGTACGATCTTCGTGATGATGACATGGTTGAGCTACCCGAAAGCGCGTTGACCCAACCATTCTTTGCATCGTTCATCACATCGTACACACGTGCCGTGCTCGGTGAGATTCTCAACCGGTTTCCCATCAGTGTGCAGGTGTTCAGCGTAACCACCGACGGGTTCCTGTCACATGCCAGCGATGCGGAAATTGCAGACGCGACAAGCGGCCCACTGTTTCAGTCATTCCGCACCGCAAGAAACCGCTTGGTCCAGGACGATCAGCCGTTGGAGGTCAAGCACACGATCCGACAACCACTGGGATGGCGCACCAGGGGTTCAGCAACGCTAAAGCTTGGCGATGGGGAAAAGGGCAATATCGTCATCCAGAAGGGCGGTATCAAAGCCCAGCGGGACCTAACAGACGAGGAAGAAAACGCTCGCGTCGTTGAGCTCTTCTTCAACCGAACGCCCGGTGAAACCCAGCAATACACATCCGGAATCGGTCTGAAGGACACGATTCGCTACGGATCGGACTTCGTCTATCGCTCGATCACCAAACGGCTGTCGATGGAGTTCGACTGGAAACGACGTGCGGTTGACCCTCAGGATCGCACAGTCGAATTCAACGGCAAAAATTACACACACCTATCATTCCAATCCGAACCGTTGGACAGCCTCGAGGAATTCCTTGGGATAAGGGATGCGTGGCAGAAATGGGATCGCCAGCCTTTCAGGCTGCTTAAATCCGGCACGGATTTAAGCAGTTTTCTCAATTATTTGGAGACGAATAGGAAGTCCAATCCGTCATCACAAACCTATATGCGCAAGTCCGAAGATGCCGATCTTCTACGACTAAGAAGGGACATCACAAGGGCATTCCGTCATCAGCAGGCAGGGTTCGATGCTATCCTTCTGCGGACTGGAAAAATCCGGCACAAGACTCTGGTTGAGATCCTTGAAGGAGTCGAAATTCCGTGCTCGGTCGATGATGTCGAAAATGCAAAGAGGAGTGACTTCATTCCGTACAAAACACCGCCGACAGACCGGGTCGTATTGGCTCTCAACCAACTCAAGCAGGAGCATTTTCCAGAACTGGACATCGACCTGTTCCTCGATCAGCAAAAGTTGGAAACGAATTACTCCGCCATCATCCAGCCAGCCAGTTCTTAGGACCGTCGAATTTCAGGCTACGCAATTCCTTCCCATCTTTCACTGATAACACCGTCCACCCTGACAAACGGTCCGTCAACAGCAAGTTTCCCTTTGAAGGTAAAGTTTCTCTTGGATGTCGAAATTCCTATTGAATTCGAATTTACGTTGAATATTATAACGACATCCCTTCGGGATGAAGTTTGGTTTTCCGTAATTGTTACTCCTCCCACACCCATATATAACTTTTACGGATTTCTTTATTTTTCATAAATTGACCGTCTTACTAAATTGACCATCTTACTATCATTTCGTGTGACTTCCCTCCATTCCAGATAGTGAAGTGACTGGTTCCTTCAGCCATCGTTGACCTTCTCGGTCGTTCTGCCGGATGCCGTTGTCGATCAACAAGGAAGGAGATCACAATGGCATTCGAAGGATTGAAGCTGGTCGCTACCCCGAAGCAGGACGCATCGGACCCTGCATCGAAGCGTCGGCAAAGGCTGGTCATGCAGATCGATCATCAGCTTTATTTGGCCGAGCCTGACAACCAGGGTCGGAAGTTCCGTGGCCGCTGGTGGACGATGGATTTGGATGGCAAGCCGACTCTGGCGATCAAGTACGGCAAAATCCCCCTGGAACTTGCCAAGGGTAAGCATGCAATCGCCTGCGCCGATATCGCCGGCGTTACCGATGCGCTTCAGAAGGCCCGGGCAGCAGCCGTCGACGGAACGTTCGATAGTCAGTTGGCCACCGTGTCCGAGCAGGTCAGGGCTCGTTTCAAGAAGGGCCGCTGATCTTCATGGAAAATCGACGGCCTATCCCGCTGAAACGGCGGGATAGGAACACTTAACTACCTTTTTTACGTCCTGCCTTCAGGGTCGAGGGAACAACTTCGCCAGGTTCAGGCTCGCGAAACAGCTGTCCGATGTGGACATCGAGGGCCTTCGCAATCTTCGCCAATGTGGTGATAGTTGGATTGCGTACTCCGCGTTCGAGGTGGCCTACATAAGCCCGCTCAACGCCGGAGCTGTACGCGAGATCGTCCTGAGAGATGCCGCGTTGCACCCTCAGCTGCCTCAAGTTCCAAGCTACCAAAGACTGAACTTCCATCGACCGGAAGCAATCATTTGGACTTGTCTGAAACCACGTATTGTAGGACGATGATTACGGTTTGGGCGATGGCGCCAGCTTCTCGGCCCTGTATTCAGAACCGTTGGGGGACCCCTTGGAAGAAGCAGCAGCGCCGATCAGCACGATTGACTGTCCGTATTGCTCGGAGCCGATCAATCCCAAGTCCAAAAAATGCAAGCACTGTGGGGAAATTCTCGACCCGCAAATGCGTGAAATCGAATTCCTAAAGAGCCAGAAGCATGCTCCTCAGGTGTTTATGAATGCCGGCGGAGGAGCGGCATCCGCGGCTGCGTCAGGGGCCGGGACCTTGAGACGCTTCCCGCACTGGTTCCACATCCTGCTGTCGATCATTACCACTGGCCTTTGGGCGCCGGTTTACCTCCTCATGTATCTGTTCCGAAATAAGCGGTACTATTATTGATGACTCTTCGCACCATGCCTGGTCCGTCCATGGCAAGCAGATTAGCGCTAATGCTAGCCGTCTCGATCACAGCACCCTCGGCTCTGCATGCCGACGATGGAATCCGTATTCCCCTCGAAAAATACAATCGAAAAACTGAGGTCGCGATCCAGCGTGGATATTCGATTGGTACGGGGGCATGCGTTTCGAACCTGGTTCGGTCGATCCGTGCCTATGCCGGCGAACGTTCCGGCTGGTTCATCACGTTCGATCGCGACGAGGCTGTCTATTTCGACTCAACCAAGATGGAGAATTTTAAGCACCGCTGCGTCGATGGCCGCCAAATCACAACGGAAAACGGCCAGGATGAGGTCGTCCAGGTGTTCGATGAGGACGGTCGGCCCACAATGCCTGAACAATAGGAAACTTGAACCGGTGCGGCTATTCAACCTCGGTTACGGGTCTACGAAGTTTGCGGGATTATCGAAGAATTCCTCGACCCGTTTCTTGCTGAAAGCCTCATTGGCGAACCAGTGATACTTAAAGGTTTTGAGCAAGATGCCAGCTCCCAGCTTGTCGTATGATTTGAAAACGCGCGGAGCTGACAGATTGAGTGCCGGCCTTCGGACTTCAGCGCTGGAACCCAGGTGCGCCGGCTGGCTCACTGGAATGATCTTGAAGCCCGCGAATTTGCCATCCGGCGCCAACATGTATTGAATGCAGTGATCATCTGAAACCTTTGGGGGAAGCTTGATCGCTTTTGCGCGTCGCGCCAGCTTTTCCGCCTGACCCGCAAGAACACCTTTGAAGGCTTCGTTTTCTAGGCTCCAGAAAAACCAATCCGGGTCACTTACAATTATCTGCGGCAAGGTCTTTCCCTTGCCCGCCCATTTTCCGAAATTGACCTCGGTCCACACTCTCGCCTCCATCTTCAAGAATGAATGAAATCTCGAACCGTTGGGAACCCATAAACCTAACTGTTGGATTTTCGGCTGCGTATTTTCTTCGGCGGAGCCTTTGCCATTTCCCTGGGCTTCCGTCCCAGACCGATGCTTTTAGCCAAAACAGAGCGTGAAGCCGCGTAGTTCGGAGCAACCATCGGATAATCAGCCGGCAAGCCCCATTTCTCGCGGTACTCCTCCGGTGTCATCCCGTAGCTCGTCGCAAGATGGCGCTTCAAAGATTTGAACTTCTTGCCGTCCTCCAGCGAGATGATGAAATCCGGCGTCACTGATTTTTTGATCGGGACTGCCGGTTTCAGGGGGTCCGCCGCCGGTTGGGTTTGAGAACCGGAATGCAGTCCGCTCAATGACTGGTGAACCTGTCCAATCACACCAGGCAGTTCGCCGACGAGGACCGGATTGTTTGACACGTAAGCCGAAACAATGTCGGCTGTTAGTTCGATGATCGCGCTGTTGGTTTCCTCGGACAATTTCCTATCTCCTAATCGGACAAATCGCACGAAAGCGACATAAACAGTTCATCTGGTGTCTGCAACGTATGTGGACGATTTGTTAGGCCACCATCGCCGTCAGTGTTGCTTTTGTAGGATTTCGCACAGTGAATTGATTGCTTCGTCAATTGCTGCCTCGTTCCTCTTGTAGAAAACGCGTGTACCAATCTTCGTTGCAGAGACCAATTTGGTTTCAGTGAGCCAACGCATGTGTAGGCTGACGGACTCCTGCGTGAGGCCAAGCCTGCCGCAGATCAGCTTGTTCGTCAGGCCCATTTGTCGTGCGTTGGGAACATCCGGAAAATACAATTCCGGCCAATTAAGAAAATCTAGAATCTTAAGTCTGCTCTCGCAGGCAAGCGCCTTGATAATGCGAGCGTCCATAGCCGTTCTCCATCAGCTTGTTTCCGATGGGCGGCGCTATCCCTGGGAGGGCGGCTATCGACAACAGCCTATGAGGCAGATCAGACCACTGAAGCTCGAAGGTGTAGTTGAATCAAAGGCCCAGCATGTAGCCAGCAACTCAGCCATCCTTGCACGGACGCGGTTTGAACAAGATTCGACGTTATCGGACCGAGCGATCGATAAGCTGCCTCAAGAACATGTGGTGCGCCTTATCTTTGTATCCTACCGGCTCCGTCTGGGATGGCAATGAACCCTCTTCGCAATTCGCAGCAGTGGGGATCTCAGAGCAGTTGTTCTTCGCGGTGCAGGCTTCAACACATATTTTTCTGCGAACACAGGTGCAGTCGGAATTATCTGCAGCGGAGCATTCGACGCGCTCGGCCCGGCTACAGCAAAGGTTCGGTCGATTGTCGGGATAGTTCCACCCCCCACCGCATGGGCCGGTGTAGGATGCCAGAGCAGTACCGCTCGTTGCCATTGTTGAGATTGCCAATATAGTCATTGACCGCAGGAATGTGCGCATTCAGCCCTCCCATTATTCAAAGCAGTGGCAAATGTCAGTGGGAGCTTATCTTATACGACTCCCGGTATTATTACACGTGCATTCTTCTTGGAGATCGGTGCGATTGTTCGTGCCGTTGCCTCCAACAGTTTTCGAACCGAAGGGCCGGCTATCAGGAGATAACAGCCATGGATCATCAGCCAAAATGCTCGACGCTTGACGACACTGGATCGGGAAAATCGATTGTCGACCTGTTGGCACGGCCAAATGGCCGTCAAGTTCTGTCAATATGGAGGAATGACCGCATTTCTGAATACCTGCTTGCTCCAGAGAGCTGGCGGAACACTTGGAACGCATGGCTAGCTGCACGTGGCACAACCACTCACGATATCGCCGAAACTTACCAGCTTTGCACCTTTGCCAAGTCCCGGCAAATTGTGGCGGATGCATTCGGATCCTGCCCTACCGGGATGATCTCTGCGCTTGGAAAACTCGGACCATTTGCAAGGCCGAAACACGTCTATGTGGCGCTTCATCAAGCGCTTTCGGCAGGCGGACCGACAGAATTCTTGGACGACGACATTGACTCGCTAGCATCAGCCTCGACGATGCCGAGTGTCGAAACGAGTTGTCCGAGCGCTGTTGAAGTGAAAGATCCCGGCCCCAGTGCTAGTTGAACTGCTATGGAGTTATCGCACGATTGGCAACCAGGCACGACGAGCGGCTGACACGGACGATCCTCACGTCGCGTTACCCTGCCGCAATCATTAGCGACCTGTTCGGGTTATCGGCGTTTTCAAAATCACCATTCCAGGCAGACCGTCATCTTAGCCCAATTACCAGCGCCGGCCAGCTAAAGGCAGTCGGGCAGTGCAACAAGGCCAGGCATATTTTTATCATTGGGAACGCTCTTCGCCAGCGCTTCTCTGGTTCCGAAAGTGTGGGCAAGCAGGGTGGATATTGTGCCAACTGGCAGGCCGGTCAAATGGTCAAATCGCGGACCTGCTGAGAACAACCATGCAGAAAATTGTCCGATCGTTGGCCGAGATCCCCGGGCTATTTGTCGATAAAACCTCAAGAGGAAGTCTGGGTTGGTTGTGCCGTGGCTAGGCCACGTACCCGGCACGACCACGACCAAAGCAGCCGCGCATAGTGCTTACTTTAGAAAGTCCTTTAGATTGATATCTGCCTTAAGGCTAAAAACCTTGGAGATTTTCTCAAGTAGGCCCTCGGCAGGTTTAACTTTCAGCACCTTTCGAATCTTCTGGCCGTCCGCCGTCAACCGTTCGATCTCGAATTCTGCTTCCAAGGTCAATCCCCTAGCCCTGAGCTCATCGATCAGGTCGGGAATGTCTGCGGCATCGGGGACGAAGGTGTTGGGAGCAAGCTGATGGCCCTGCTGTTCGGCAAGCTCTAACCCACGCTCGACCATGCCGACCGTATTCATCCCGCGATCGATTAGGCCGAGAGCGACGTCATCTTTTGGAGGAAAGAAGTATTGAAAGACTCCAAGGGCTTTTAGACGTTCTTGAACGTCGTCTATGTGCCTTCCGGAAAGCATCAACTCCCAATCGGCGTCAGTGAGCTCGTATGTGGGAACGGGGCAAATCCCCTGCTTTCTATCCTCAGCCAAGTTGTCTATGGACTGGAATTGACCAAGAAAAAACTCGGCGAAACGCATCATTCCATTGGAATCGGGCGACCCATCCGCATTGCGCAACTTTTCCCAATCGATCGATGCCGCTTGTTGGATACCGTTGAGGATATGAGAGAGCACCGGTAGATGACTCCGCCCGATCGCGCGGAAGAACGGCGCCAGAGCAGGTCCATATGACTGCTTAAGCACATCCTGCCCAGCTTCGCCCATAGCCAGCATACCGCCAAGCTCAGCGATCTTATGCACATCCAAGTCGCCGTTCTCATCGCCGAACACGGTGCGTGCAGTATGTGCCAGATCAACGGCCAACGGTCTTGCCACAAGCACGCGGACATCCGGCATGGTAGCTTGGACATCAACTCGCATGAGCGCAGCAACGCGCGGATTGTATTCCGCCGATACCAGAATCAACCGTTTGGACTTATCGTCCACTGCTATGGCCTGGACGTCATGCGTGAGGCCGCTACTTCCCTGAATTTCTTTGTGCTCGCGGTACTCCGCACCTAGGGCCGTACAAAAGGACTTCCAAATCTCGCGCTGGTCATCAGACGGCTCGGCCATTTATTCCTCTGTCATGAATCAAAAATCACTGTAGCAATATCAGAAATTCTATCATGGTCTGGCTACAGAACTGTCCCCCGTAGGCAGGTTAACCGCCAAAAGCCTTGCTGATTAATCCATCCGCTCGTCCAAACCTCGAATGAGATCGCTTGATGATGGCGGGCTGTAGTGCTTCGAGAACTGAGTATGCGGACGAAACCGCTTGATAACATCATCGAACTCTGGCGGTCTGCCGCACCTCTAAATCGCTTTGACGCAAGTCTGCTCAGAGGTTCTGATGATGGCTCGCCGAAGATTCTTAACGGTCTGCGCGAAGAAGCAGCAACCATTGATTGTAACGACACCTGCATCGTTCAGATGGCGAGCCAATGCCGAATGTGACATCGCTTGCCAATTAGGCGGAAAATGCCTGTTAACTTGGCACGCAAATTCCAATGCCCTAACCTTGTTTGCAGCAGCCAGGACGCTCCCGTTCTGTCCAAGTTTTTGCCCTCGACGTTTTGCCTGAGCGAGTGCAGCCTTTGTTCGCTCGGATATCAGTCGACGTTCCTCCTGAGCTAGCGCAGCAAAAATATGCAGCTGGAAGTCAGTTGCATGGGGCATTTCAGCGACCACAAGCTGGACTCCCTTTTCCATCATCGATGCGATGAAGCTGACACGGCGGGAAAAGCGGTCCAGGCGGGCGATCAACAGCGCAGCTCCCGCCTTTTTCGACGCAATCATCGCTTTTGCCAGTTCAGATCTTTGATCGTTCCTGCCCGATTCCACCTCAACGAACTCAGCGACCAGCGTCCCATGGGTCGCGGCAAACTGCCGGACCATCTGCTGCTGAGACTCTAGGCCGAGCCCGGACCTGGACTGCTTCTTCGTGGAAACCCTGTAGTAGCCGACATATTTCATGGAGCCCCGTCAAACGTAAACGCTGGTTCACGTTTTAAGGCCTCCTCCTTGAATGCGGCTTCGGACAACGGCATAAGTGTCATCCCATAGTCGAAACTCGCTTGAGGTCGGGGAGGAGATTACGCGGCCCGTGCGGGTGCGCGACGGCGACAGCCCGTTCCCTCCAAACCTTTGCGCAGAGCGAGACGAAAGGGCCCCGATACGCATGACTGACAACTTAAGAGTGATTTAACGATGCGGCTTTCCTGGAATGAAATACGCGTCCGCGCGGCCGTGTTTGCTAAAGAGTGGAAAGGTGAGGGATACGAGAAGGGGCAGACGCAGCTTTTCTACCGCGATTTTTTTGAAGTTTTCGGAATGCCAGTTCGCCGCGTGGCCACGTTCGAGGAGCCTGTCAAGAAGCTTGGCGAGAAACGCGGCTTCATGGACCTCTTCTGGAAGGGAGTCCTTCTGGTCGAGCAAAAAAGCGTAGGGTTGGATTTGGCCAAGGCCAAAACTCAGGCGCTCGACTACTTTCCCGGTCTGAAAGACGTCGATCTACCGCGCTACGTGCTGCTAAGCGATTTCCAAAGTTTCGAACTGTTTGACCTTGAGGAGGATGCAGCCGTCTCGTTCTCCCTGGCCGAGCTGCCCAAGCATGTCGAGAAGCTGGGTTTTATCCTTGGCGTCCAGAGGCGGTCATTCAAGGACCAGGACCCGGTAAACATCAAGGCTTCCGAGTTGGTGGGGAAGTTGCACGATGCCTTGGAAGAATCGGGGTACACTGGCCACGATCTGGAACAATTTCTTGTCCGAATAGTCTTCTGTCTCTTCGCAGACGACACCGGCATATTCGAACCTAGGGGGATTTTTCTCGACCTTCTCGAAAACCGGACGCGCGAGGACGGATCGGACCTTGGCGGATGGCTGGCGCAGCTCTTTCAAGCTCTCGATACGCGCGAGGATCGCCGCGCAAAAATTCTGGATTCGGACCTGGCGCAGTTTCCCTATGTGAACGGCGACCTGTTCAAAGAGCCCCTCAGGATTCCATCCTTCGATTCCAAAATGCGGAAACGCCTTATCGACGCGTCCCAGTTCGACTGGTCAGCGATTTCACCGGCGATCTTCGGCTCTCTTTTCCAGTCGGTGATGAATAAGCACGAGCGACGGTCGCAGGGCGCTCACTATACCACCGAAAAGAACATCATGAAGGTCATCGGGCCGCTTTTCCTCGATGACCTGCTGGCCGAGTTCGCGCGCCTGAGAAGTCGTAAGGACAGTCGCCGCCGTGTGGAACTTCAGTCATTTCACAATCGACTGGCCGACTTAACATTCTTCGATCCGGCTTGTGGCTGCGGCAATTTCCTTATCATTGCCTATCGTGAAATCCGGGCTTTGGAGATTGAGGTCCTAAAGGAATTGCGGGCGTACCGTGAAGACGACAAGACGATGGAGTTAGATGTTACCGATCTTTCAGTCGTCAACGTTGATCAGTTCTACGGCATTGAAATTAGCGAATTTCCCGCGCGCATCGCCGAAACGGCGATGTGGATGATGGACCACATCATGAACAACCGTCTGAGCTTGGAGTTTGGGCAAACTTACGTACGCATCCCGCTTCAGAAGTCGCCGCACATCCATCCAGGCGACGCGCTTGAACTGGACTGGACGACCGTCCTCTCCCCCGCGAAATGCAGGTATGTCTTTGGCAACCCGCCTTTTGTCGGTGCCAAGTACCAAACCGACATACAGCGCGCACAGGTAAGGCGCATCGCCGCGCTCGGAAACACGGGCGGGACGCTCGACTTTGTAGCAGCGTGGTTCATCAAGGCGGGGGAATACCTGAAGGACAGTAAAGCTCGTATTGGTTTTGTCGCCACCAACTCGATCACGCAGGGCGAACAGGTTGCTCAGCTGTGGCCGACGCTATTCGACAAGTGCAAGCTAGAAATAGCGTTCGCCCATCGAACCTTTGCGTGGGGTTCCGACGCGCGCGGCAAGGCGCATGTTCACGTTGTCATCATTGGCCTTGCCAAGGGCGATATGGAGCCGAAGATCAAACGGCTCTTCGAGTACGCGGATATTGGTGGAGACCCTGTCGAGCTATCGTGCCCCGCGCTGACAGCGTACCTGTTCGACGCCGCGAATCTCAAGAACCGCCATCTTGTCGTTCAGGAAGCCTCGCGACCGAAATTTGGTCAAGCCAAGATGATCAGCGGCTGCCAGCCCATCGACGATGGTCATTACATCTTCGAGACGCTCCACGACAAAAAGGCTTTCGTGAAGGAGGAGCCGTCGGCCGCCAAATATGTCCGTCCTTATCTGAGCGGAGTTGATTTCATAACCGGCGAGGGGCGGTGGATACTCGCGCTTCAAGATGCCACACCAGCAGACCTCAAGCGCATGCCCTTCGTTCTTCAACGTATCAAGGCAGTCAAAGCTTTCCGGGCAAAGAGCAAGCGCGCTCAGACAAAGGCAATCGCGGACCACCCTACACGATTCAATGTAGAAGTCATTCCGGCTTCGCCATTTCTGGCCGTGCCGGAAGTGAGTTCTGAGACGCGGGACTACATTCCGATCGGCTGGTTACAGCCGCCGGTCATCCCGAGCAATAAGCTTCGTTTCATTCTGAACGGCAGCGCTCTCGAATTTGCTGTCTTGACCTCCGCCATGCACATGGCCTGGACGAAGTATGTGGGCGGACGCCTCAAGAGCGATTACCAATATTCCATCGGCATCAATTACAACTGCTTCCCTTGGCCTATGATGAATGCCACGCAGGCAGCTGACATCGAGCGGCTTGGCAAAGCCGTGATTGCCGCACGCCAGAAACATTCCACGTCTACGCTCGCTGAACTTTATGACCCGACCGTCATGCCTTCCAACCTGAGGTCAGCACACAAGGCTCTAGACCGCGCCGTGGATCGCCTCTACCAGCGCGCAGGTTTTTCCTCTGACCGGGAGAGGGCCGAGCATTTAATTGCGCTTTACGAAAATATGATGGCCCCGCTTGCGACGGCCGCTGCCGCAGCGCCCAAAGCGCGCAGGAAGCGGGTCACAGCATGACACCATTAGCTGTTTCGGGTGATTAGCGGCCTCGGTCATGAATAGAGATACTTTCTGGGTGTGATGCAATGACGGACAGGGGTGCCCACTACCATCGGAGCGACTTCCAGGTCCATTCGCCGCGAGACAGGCAATGGACAGGCGCTCATAGAGTACCGACGCCGACCGGATTGCGTATGCCACGACACTTGTGGAGGCCTGCTGAGAGAGGGGCCTGAGGGCTATTGCCGTTACCGACCACCACGACATGACGTTCGTTCCCAAAGTCAGGCGAGTCGCCTGATACGAGGTCTAAGTCGAGATTTCAGCGATTGACTTGGCTGGTTGGGCAACCGTTCTCTTTTCCCGCTTGGTGGCATTCTTCAGCGCCCTTAGGATCGCATCAAGTCCCGGCTCAATTGCCCTTCTTGCCACACCAATGTGCTCCAATGCGATGTCGCATTGGATGGCAATTGCGTCCCAGTCATACCCTCGGTTTCGTGTTGGTGGACGCTGGGCGGTCGTGACTAGACCGACCATGTAGGTTCGAACGCGCTCCATGACCCGGCGCACAGTAACAGCGCGGGACAATGACGGATCGTGAGCCGAGCGGAACCCGGCATTGACATCACCTCGGTCACGGGTTGTTTGTCGCGAGACGACGTGGTCTACTGCCCGTTCATTTCAGCACAAGAAGTATCCGGGGGGACGTCTTATGCTTCGAAAGCCATCTGTGTTTTTCGTTTGTTGCGCAATAGGTTTGGCGCCAGCGCTTGCATCCGGCCAGTCGATCGACGCAAGAAAAACAGCCGAGCTGTTTGCGAAGATAGGAACCGATTCAACCAAACTCTATCTCAGCGCCAAAGACGTTTCTATTCCAAGATCTACGCTGCCTCCTGAGCGTCAAAGCGCGCTTATCGAAAGTACTCTCGAGAGTTATGCAGCGCAGCAGAATATGTTCTATGCGGCCAGCAACTCCCTGCGCGCCACAAAGATTGGGGTCGAGGCCGCGTTCGGCGCTGCGGCCCTCTACGGTGTCGCGGTAGCGACCGTGGCCGCTCCGCCTGTAGGATTGACCGTGGCTGCCGTGCTGGTAGCTTCTGGCGTCGGCCTTGCCCTCGATACGTCGGCCGACATGCTCGACAAAGCTGCACAGAGGCAAGGGCAGCTGTATCTCGCCGGCCGGAAAGAGGAGATTCTGAAGGCTACTGGCATGGGCTCCTTCGAGGAGATACGCAGCAATCTCGACCTTGCCAAACAACGCTTCAAGGACACATCCGGACAGTTCGAGGATCTGAGAACTCGATCTGTTGGCAATCAGAATGCCCGCGATTTCGCAATCGACATCACTTTCGACAGTCTTACTACGACCATGGATACTGTCATCGACGGGATCGCCCATCACGAAAAGCGTCTTGATGGCGTCGAGAAGGGGCTAGGCGACTTCGTCGATGAAATGGTCAAATACAGAGAAAACACCGACAAGCGCCTCGGCGCGCATGAAGCGGTGCTTGGAGAGCTTTCGACGAAAGTGGCGGATCTTCAGCAAAGCATTGGCGATGTCGATAAAAAAGTCAGCACTCTGGGCCGCGATCAAGCCTTCATCGCGGATTTCGTCCTTGATCAGATGCCGCCTGAGAAGAAGGTCGAGGCACTGCAAGGTGGGTTTCTGAAAGAGCGGTTCGTCTGCCCAGACGACAAGCAGGATTGCGACGCGGGGAAGCTCAAAGACGCGATGATCACTCGCTTTCAGCGCGAGGCGGACGTTCAGCATGTCCTGAAGACTGCATCGGCCGTCGTCAACGGCCTCTCTGACGTAGCGAACATTGCCGCCAATCTCGGCATTGAGATGCCGCCTGAACTTAACAAGGCCGTAGAAATTGGAAATAGCGCGATGGGTGCGTTCGCCGCGTTTTCATCGGGCAATCCGCTTGGAGCCGTGGCGGCCATCACCGGCATTTTCGGCAGCAAGAAAGATCCTGCCGAAGAACGCCATAAAGCGATGATGGCGTTTCTCACCCAACAATTCGCGCAAATAAATATGAAGCTCGATGTCATCATCGAAAATCAGAAGAAGATTTTCGATGCCGTCCTGGCGATGAACGCGGAAATGCGGCAAGGTTTCGCCTCCCTGGATCGGCGTCTGGATAAGCTGCAATTCGACGTGGATGGGATGTCGAACGACATCCGATCGCTAATCTGGGCACCCTGGGCAAGCTGCAATGCGGTCTATGTTGGAGCGAGGACTCGGGGCGGAGCAGGAGGCTACCTTTATCTTTCGCCCCGGACGCTCAAGTTCTCGTCGTTCGAAAATGCTAGCGTTGTCGGCCATTCCTGGCTGACCGAGTTCACGGAATGCAAGTCGACGATCGTCAAGAGCATGTCGAGCTTCAATGCGCTGCAGTGGTTTGGCAACTTCCTCGATGCACGCCGGGCGCGTGAGGAACGGCTTGTCCTTGACCCTAAAGTCGGCGCCGATCCGAAGGACGTTGGCTCCATCCTGAAGCACTACGAGGAAGATGTATTCCAACCGGCACGCACCCTCTCCGACAGGTATTTTGCCGGGGCGAAAATGTCGAGCGCAACGTCAGTGATAGTGCTTTCTACGCCGGCGCCGACTCTACGCGATTTCGAGGCGCAAATCGCGAGTTTGACGGCCGAACCTTTTTCGTGCGCGAGCCAGAACGAGCGCATGAGCCGAGCCCGTGCCGTTGTCTGCGGGCAGCGCGAATCCGAAGATGTGATTGCCGGCCGGCTCATCGAAAGGCCATTGCTTGCCGACATTGCCCTCGATGTGGCCAACTGGGTGCTAGTCATTGCGCAACTGGCGGACATCAATGACGGCCATGATTTCTACAGCGACTTGGATGCGTTGGTCGCGGCGCGTCCAAACGATGTTCGCGGAAGCTGGCTGATCGACAAGTCGATCTTTATGATGGATCTAGTAGTGGCCTCCTATAATCAGGTTTATGGCGCCGCGCCGGCATTTGGCATCGTAGGGACGCTCGACGCGGCCATGGCCGCTCCAGCAGACGATTCCGGGGCGGTCAAGCGTGCCGAAGGCGCTGCCGCTATCGCCCTTCTTAAGAGGAATCCGTATTTAGCTGAAAACGTCGCCTCTATACTCCTGGATCGCTCATATCGAGCCAAGTGGCGGGCGGGCGGCGATGTACGGCCGACCAACGAAAAGATCTATCGCAAGGCATGGACCTTTGCAGAGGCGAGCAAGGCCGATGGGTTCTTCTTGCTAAATGGCCTCGTTCCCGGGCTCGAATTCAGCATAGCGGACGATGCGCCGCCGAGCCTCGTCGTCAAATCAGGCGCAGAGACAATCGAAATTCCCCTTCCACCTCCGGACGAATTCGCCAACGGCAGACTAGTCTATCCGCCGCGCTTCTACGCCGTGTTAAGAATGAGAGACCAACTCGTCGACCGTTATCTAGATTATGGACTGCTTTCTTCGGTGCCCGCCGCAGAGCGTGAGCAGTTTGCTCTTACCCTCCTTCGCTGATCATGGACCAGACTGCAATGCCGGCTCAAGACCGACAAAGATCGAAATATTTGGGCTACGTTCCTTCCTGGGCCACTGCCCGACTGGTGCTGGCGATAGCAGCGCTGGCGTTTACCCTTGTGAATGTCAAAGCGAACGACGAGACGGCGGCGGCCCCCTCCGATGACGCGAATGCATTCGAAGATCTTATGACCGATCGGCTAGCCGCTCTTCTAACAACGGTCGACCAACTCAAGGCGAGAAATGAAGCTGCACAAAAAAGAATCGAGGCGCTAGAGGCCGCAGCCGTGGCGGCACAGGATGTTGTGGTGGTCGTCTCCCCCGGGAGCGGCGGCAGCGTTCAGTGTCCTTTCCCGATGACTCCCGTCGATGTGGATTGTTCAGACGGCGGAACCCCAACGGTGGAATTCCGGCAAGCCACACCTGTACTAGGAGTTTGGTTCGCAAGGTGCGACGGCGGACGCGAGGCGCACGTGGCTTGCAAGTGACGTTTTAATGCGTTTCTGGCTCGGCAAGCGTGCTGTTTTTGTCCCGCTGAGCGTGGTAGCGTTGCAATGGCATTTAGCACGTTAGCTGAGGAGCCCGGGACCGTCGCAACAGAGGCCGACAACCAAGCGTTCCAAGACCTAGTTGCCGACCGCTTGGCAGCGCTTCTAGTTACAATTGACGAACTCAAGGCGGAAAATGAGAGGATCAGAAACGTCATTGATTCCAAACCATGGAACGACTCTCAGATGGTCGTCGGCGAGCCTGCACGATGTCCTCTCTTTAAGATTCCAGTCTACGCGAATTGCCCGGGCGGAGGCCGGCCCAAGGTGGAGTATGAAGCGATCAATTCACCGTTGGCTGAGATGAAGACGTCCAGAGCCTGGACCGCGCGGTTTGCCGGCGTCGCTCAAGTTGCCTGCCGATGAAAGGACGCTGCCGTACTTCCGAGCCTGCGAAGGGCGCTGGACCCCAAACTTTCGAAGCTTGGCTACCGTTCCTGGTTTTGCACCGCCAGACATAAGCCGAGGATCCACAATGATAAAGGCAGCAGTCCCGGAAGCGCCGCCACTCAGAAACGGGTTAGTCCAAGTCCATCGCTCACTGTTGAGGCTTATCGCGGGGTTTGCCTTTTTGACCACCGCGTTCGGAGTTGCGGCGCAGGATACACCGAGTACGGCAGCGGAGACGGATGCCGACGCATATCAAACGCTAATGGACGATCGCGTCACTGAGCTACTAGAGCGAAACAAAGCGTTGGCGGACCGCGTGGAACAGCTCGAAACGCTTGTCAAGCAAATCAACGGCCTTGTCGCTTCGAGGCCGTGGGCTCCCAGAACCTTCGTTGTCAGGTCGGATGAGATCGCGTACTGTCCGGCCGGAACCGCCGCTATAGCCGCCGTTTGTGTGAGTCAGGGCGAAGAGTATATGACTGCGACCGATGGAGGTATGGGTTATTGTACAAGCCGCGACACACCATATCTTCCGGTGACCGTCACCTGCAGCTTTCCCTAGGGGATCATTATCCGTGCCCCCGGGGAGCCCCGGAACCTTCCTGTTGGCCGACTCGCCGGGAATTCGACGCTTCATCTCACGCCTGCAGTCCCGATTAGCCGCTGTTCGCTGCCCACGATCCATTAGCTTACTCGGGGACGTGGTGGACACGCGATTCGCAGCGGCAGAGACCCTTCAGTGCTTCAGTGAGCCTTCTTGAAAGTGAACTCGGCAAATAGCTTATGCTTGCATGCTTGCCAGGCAGGTGGCATTCGGAACAACGTCAGAAGCTCTGCGTGTCTCCGGTCAGAATATGCAAGCGCTATGTCGAAAAAAGACAAGTTCAGTGGGCAAGCGTGTCCTAGAAGCGTGCGATGTCCCTGAAGCGAAAGCTCGCAGTTTCGGTCGAATAGTTCGTATGTTTGGCACTGGTCTGCCATGCCTGATGGTGGGAAACGGGTTTGTGGCCTCCCTCGAGACAGGAGACCAGAATATGCAATTCCAAACCACCATTTCATAGCTTTGATCCGGCCTTTGAGGCACTCGCCGCTACAGAGAAAGGCCTTGCCTGTGTGCCTCTGCCCATTTCGGCGTGGGTTGCGATGTCCGCGAGAGATTTCACAACAGGCAGCTCCGGGTGGACCACACTCGGAAACAATGTAGCTGGGGATTGCGTTCTCGCCTGTGCCGCTCACATGATGCAGGCCGCATCGTGGCATGCCAAAAGGGAATGGATCGCAATAAAAGACGATGAGGTGCTTGCCGCTTATGGCAAGTTCACTGGCTGGAAGAATCCTGGAGACCCAGATCCAGGCATGACCGTCAAGTCGGGTCTCCAGTTTGCTATGGATGCTGGCTTTTCGGGCCATAAGCTGGGTGGGTTCTACCGATCTCTTTATGCGCTTGGCGACGGACAATGGAACAAGGACGTCCACGCCATGCGCCGCGCTGGACTTTATCGATTGCTATGCGGATTTGGTGGGGCCGCTATCGCGCTCGATCTGCCGTACGTAGCATGGAGCAATCCGGCAGGACCATGGCGTGCCGCCGACATGGACAGCCAAAGCGCCGGTGGGCATTGTGTGCCTATCAGCGGATACGATCAGTCTTGGATCTACTGCATAACCTGGGGCCAAGTCGTTGCGATGGATTGGGCCTTCCTGGCGGCTTATTCAAGGGAATTGTACGTCGCCTATGCCAACGATTGGCTTACTAAAACCGGCTCAGCTGACCTAAATCTCAGTATTGCAGAGATGTCCGACACACTTGCTATGTATGGAATATCTGAAATAGTCCCGGTTGTGCCTTAGAGGATTTACGTATGATTTCCGTCGTCTGACTTCATCACTGTTGGATCGTGGTTGCTAGTCCGGACGCCTCCCCGCCGCTGAGACGGCAACAATCGTGCGACGTTTAATCAGGCACAACATTAGGATATTGTATGTTATTAAAATAATTAATACCGCACATTCTCAAAAGATTGTGGCCGCCGGCCGCCGCCACCTCCAGCGCCCGCTTGGCGGTCTCTTGCCCCTTGATGTCGGCAAGGTCGGGCAGGTCGCGCGCCGAAGCATGGATGCCGGCTTCCGGCCGCGACAGGACCTGCGTGCCGCGAAAATGATTGGCGATGGCGATCAGGCTGCGCGGCGCCAAGATGTCGAAATCCTTGCCGGCCCAGGCCGCTTCCGGCCCGCAGGCGAACGGGCAGATCAGGCCCTTGCCTTCGGCATTGGCGCCGATCGCCGCCGGCAGCGCCCCGGCCACCGCGGCAATGGTGCCGTCGAGCGACAATTCGCCAAGCACGACATAGCCGGCCAGCATGTCGCCCGGAATGGCGCCGAGCGCCGCCATCAGCCCGAGCGCGATCGGTAGGTCGTAATGGCTGCCTTCCTTGGGCAGGTCGGCGGGCGCCAGATTGACGGTGACCTTCTTCGATGGCATCGACAGGCCGGATGCATGCAGTGCTGCCTGCACCCGCTCGCGGCTTTCGGCTACAGCCTTGTCGGCCAGCCCGACGATGTGCATGTTGACCTTGCCCGGCGCGATCATCACCTGCACGTCGACCGGCACGGCCTCGATGCCCTGGAAAGCAACCGTGCGAACCCGCGCCACCATGTCGTCACCCCGGATGCAGGCTTTGCCCCAGCCTTTGCGATCATGCCGCGAACGGCGTCACCGGAGACAACCACAGATTTCCGGCGAAGGCAAGAACATTTGGGGAACGGGTGAACGCAACGGCTGCAATGGTTTGCAACGCGGCCGCTCCCGAAGCGAGACTAGTTACGCTTCTCCTCCACGGCATCCCAGAACAGGCTGGCGATGTCGGCGCCCCCAAAACGCCGCACTTCGCGTATGCCGGTCGGTGAGGTCACGTTGATCTCGGTCATGTAGTCGCCGATGACGTCGATGCCGACGAGGATGAAGCCGCGCTCCTTCAGCGAGGGGCCGATGCGGGCGCAGATCTCGCGTTCGCGTTCCGTCAGCTCGGTCTTTTCGGCGCGGCCGCCGACGTGCATGTTGGAGCGCGAATCGTGCTCGGCCGGCACGCGGTTGATGGCGCCGACCGGCTCGCCGTCAATAAGGATGATGCGCTTGTCGCCGGCGCGCACCTCCTTGAGGTAGCGCTGCACGATGTACGGTTCGCGGAACATCTGGCCGAACATTTCGAGCAGCGAGGCGAGGTTGCGGTCGGCTTCGTGCAGATGGAAGATGCCGGCGCCGCCATTGCCGTAGAGCGGCTTGACGATGATATCGCCGAACTCCTTGCGGAAGGCGGCGACCTCGAGCGGGTCCTTGGTGATCAGCGTGTCCGGCATCAGGTCGGGAAATTCGGTGACGAAGATCTTTTCCGGGCTGTTGCGCACCCAGGCCGGGTCGTTGACCACCAGTGTCGTCGGATGGATGCGCTCGAGGATATGCGTGGTGGTGATGTAGTTCATGTCGAAGGGCGGATCCTGCCGCAAAAGGATGACATCCATCTCCGATAGGTCGGTGCGGATTTCTTCGCCCAGCGAATAATGGTTGCCCTTCTCATCGCGGACCTGCATCGCCTCGATACGGGCGAACACCTTGCCGTCGCGCAGCGACAGCCGGTCGGGCGTGTAGTGGAACAGCTGGTGCCCGCGCCGCTGCGCTTCCAGCGACAGCGCAAACGACGTGTCGCCGGCAATCGACACGGTGGAGATATGGTCCATCTGGACGGCGACTTTAAGGGGCATGGCAGCTCTCCGGCGCACTTGGGGCGATCCACTTGGATGCACAAAGTACGCTCCAACACTTTTGAATCCATGCACCGTGCTTTTCGAAAATCGATTCCGGTTTTCGGGCCGATGCATCGACGACAGCGATATAAGGAAATCGGCGGCCTCTGCCAATCGGCCAAGATCATGATGAGGCTGCGCTTCGCTTGGCGCAGACCCCAATGCGATGTGCCTTCAGCGGTCGAAGACCAGCTTGGAATAGCCGAGGAAGGACAGCGCCATGGCAACCAGCGAGGCGACCGCAAGAGCTATGAGCGGCGGCACCATCGGCAGCGCGAACAGCATGGCGCAATAGACGAGATAATTGACGAGGCTGGTGGCAATGCCGACGCCGCCATAGCGTGCGCCCTCTTGCGCGACGCCGCGGCTGGAAGGCGAGAAGGTCAGATGGCGGTTGATCAGCCAGGTGACGGACAGGGCAAAACCGATCGAGATGATGCGAGCCGCGAAGGGTCCGAGCGGCGCTATCGTCAGCACCAGCCAAAGCGCCGCCGCATCGGCGACGAAGCCGATGCCGCCGGCGATAACGAAGCGGGCGAGGCGTCCCATTTAGAGCTCTAAGCCGCCCGCGGGGTCTTGCGCGGTCCGGCCTTCAAAGTCGCGAGCGCACTTGCGCGTTCGCGTTCGACGCGGCCGGAAGGCATCGACAGATAGAAGATGCGCTTCTGCTCGGCCCGGCCGCGCGACACCGAATCGAGGATTACCCCGGTCACCGCCGCCAGCATCGACAGCAGCAGCAGCCCGACCGACAGCACCCAGGTCGGCATGCGCGGCACAAGCCCGGTTTCGGCGAACTCGATCAGCACCGGCGCCATCAGGAACAGGCTCGATGCCAGGAAGAACACCGAAAAAGCGCCGAAGAAACGCAGCGGCTGCGTCTCCTTCATCAGCATGGCGAACATCCACAGGATCTTCGCGCCGTCGCGAAAGGTCGACAGCTTCGACGAGGAGCCTTCCGGCCGGCGGCCATAGTCGAGTCCGATCTCGCTGACGGGCAATTTCAGCTGCGAGGCGTGCACCGACATTTCGGTCTCGATCTCGAAACCGCCGGAAACGGCGGGAAAACTCTTGACGAAGCGCCGGGTGAAGGCGCGGTAGCCGGAGAAGATATCGGTAAAGTCCGAGCCGAACAGCCGCTTGTAGAGGCTATTGAAGATGCGGTTGCCGAAGGCGTGGCCTGTCCTGCCGGCATCGTTGGCAACGCCGCGCCTTGTGCCCACCACCATGTCGGAGCGCTCGGTCAGCAGCGTGTTGATCAGTTGCGGCGCGTCCTCCGGCGCATAGGTGCCGTCGCCGTCGGCCATCAGGTAGATGTCGGCCTCGATGTCGGCAAACATGCGGCGCACGACATTGCCTTTGCCCTGGCGCGGCTCGCGCACCACGATGGCGCCGGCGGCGCGGGCTCGGAGCGCCGTCAGGTCGCGGGAATTGTTGTCGTAGACATAGATCGCGGCGGAAGGCAGCGTTTCGCGAAAGCGCCGCACCACTTCGCCGATCGTCAGCTCCTCATTGTAGCAAGGCAGCAGCACGGCGATGCTCGGCTCATGGCGCACGTCTTGTGGCATTTTCGTCTCCGGATGCCCTGTGAGGAGGCCCCTGGCCGCTCAAACGCCGGCCTCGCTCGGGCGGCTTTACTATTTATTGAAGCTGTTAAGGCTAGGTTTAAACCGCCCAGTATTCCTTCCAAAGGTCCTGATATGAGCACAGCCGACGATGGCGCCTCCAGTTGGAGGTCCGAGATCGCGCTGGCGCTGCTTGCCACATTGCTGGCGCTGGCCGTCAATGCCTTTGCCGGCTTCCCGGAATTGAACAATGCCGGCGGTGACAACGACAATCTGCTGCGCCTCGTCGAAGTTCGCGACATGCTGGCCGGCCAGGGCTGGTTCGATCTGCACCAGTACCGGATGGGCCTGGAAGGCGGTTTCGTCATGCATTGGTCGCGGCTGGTCGATGCGCCGATCGCCGCCGTCATCATCGCCGTATCGGCCCTGACCGGCAGCGCGGCCCTTGCCGAGAATGTCGCTCAAGTGCTGTGGCCGGCGCTGCTCTTCTGCCTGACCGTGTTTTTCACCGCCCGCACTGCTCGCAGCTTTGCCGGTGACGGCGCTGTGCTGCCGGCTGTCGTCGTCGGCGCCGCAGCACTGTATTTCCTCGGCATTTTTTCGCCCGGCGCGCTCGACCACCACAATGTCCAGCTGATGCTGAGCATGGCCAGCCTGAGCCTTCTGCTTGAAGCGCCGTCGCGCAGGGCGGCGGCATTGCTCTCCGGCCTGTGCGCCGGATTGATGCTGGCCGTCGGCATGGAAACCGCGCCTTATGTCGCCACCATCGGCGCCTCTGTCGCCACGCTGTTTGCCCTCGAGGCCAATGGCGAGAGGCTGATCGCCAGGGATTTCGGTCTCGGCTTTGCCGGCGTGTCCGCTCTCGTCTTTGTCGCCACCATTGCGCCATCCGCCTGGGGCCAGGCGCAATGCGACGCCTTCTCGACCGTGCAGTTCGTCGTCGCAGCGATTGCCGGAACCGGCCTTGCGGCGATAGCGTCGATCGAGCCCGCCGGCCGCACGCGCGGGAGGCGGTTCGCCTCGCTTGGCCTGCTTGCACTGGCATTGGGCACTGTCGTCGTCCTTTTGTTTCCGCAATGCCTGGCAGCGCCCTACGCCAACCTCGATCCGCGCCTCAAGGAGCTATGGCTTGATCACATCGACGAGGCGCAGTCGCTGTTCAAACTGCTCGCCGAGGATCCGGCTGAGGTGGTGGCGCGCTATGCCACGCCGCTCATTGCGCTCGTGCTGATGGCGCTTCGCCTTGGCCGTGGCGGCTGGCGACGGCAGGACAGCCTTGTCGGTGCGCTGCTTGTCGTGGCGTTCATCGTCAGCGCCTGGCAGGTGCGCGGTTCGACATTCTCGATCGCCTTCGCTGTCATCCCGCTTGCCGCCTGGATTGCCAAATGGCGTCAACGGGCCGAGGCCAGCGCATCGCGTGGCGTGGCGCTGCGCATGGCTGCCGTCTGGCTGGTTTCGGTGAATGCGGTCTGGACTGGGGCTGCCGCGGCAACCTCGGTAGCCTTCGACGACAGCAACGCCACGGCCGATAATGGCACTGATGTCGCTTGCCAGCGCATGGCCTCCTTTGCGGCGCTTGGCCGCCTGCCCGGCACTACCGTGCTGGCAATTTCCAATCTCGGATCGCCGATCCTGGCCTATTCCGGACATCGCGTCTTCGCCGGGCCTTATCATCGCAACGTCGCCGGCAACCTGCTGGTGCTCGATGCCTTCCTTGGGTCCGATGCCGATGCCAGGACGGTCCTGGCGGATCATCACGTCGGCCTCGTCGCGTTGTGCTCCGGCAGCGCCGAAAGCAGGCTCCTCGCAACCAAGGCGCCGGCAGGCTTTCTTGCCGGGCTGATGCGCGGCAGCGTGCCGGAATGGCTTGAGCCGGTTGCCGGGACCAGCGGAGCCGCCGTCGAATTGTACCGCGTCCGGCCGGGCAGCTGATCGATCCGCGGCGCGTGCGGCCTTTTGTCGGACATAAGTCCTGATAATCCACTCTTTCGCCCTTGCCCGCCCGACACGGCTGGATAGGATGCGCGCCGGCCGACCGAGATCATTGGACCGGGAGAGAATTTCATGATGCCATCGGCACGTTTTGCCGACCTCGAAGGGGCTTCGGTGCTGATCACCGGCGGCGGCTCCGGCATTGGTGCTGCGTTGACCGAGGGATTTGTTCGCCAGGGGGCAAATGTCGCCTTCATCGATATCGCCGACCGTCCGAGCCTGGCGCTGGCCGATCGCATCGAGAAGGAACTCGGCCGGCGGCCGCTCTATCTCAAGACCGACATACGCGATATCGAGGCATTGCGGCTATCAGTCGCCAGGGCCGCCGAGGCGCATGGCGACGTCACCGTGCTGGTCAACAATGCCGCGCAGGATGACCGTCATGCCGTCGAAGACGTCACGGTCGAGTTCTGGGACAACAACCATGCCATCAACCTGCGCCCGCATTTCTTCAGCGCACAGGCGGTGGCCCCGGGCATGAAGCGGGCCGGCGGCGGCTCGATCATCAACTTCACCTCGACCTCGTTTCTCATCAACCATCCCGATATGCCGGCCTACACCGCCGCCAAGGCCGGCATCGTCGGCCTCACCAAGGGTCTCGCCGGCAAGCTCGGCGTCGACGGCATCCGCGTCAACGCGATCGCGCCCGGCTGGGTAATTACCGAGCGGCAGAGAAAGCTCTGGGTCACCGAAGAGGCGCTCGCCGCCCACGTCGCCAAGCAGTGCATCAAGCGTGTGATGCAGCCGGAAGACATCGTCGGCACCGTGCTGTTCCTGGCGTCGGATGCTTCACGCATGCTGACCGCGCAGATGCTGATCGTCGACGGGGGGTTCCTGTGATTTCACCGAGCAAGTCAGCGTCCGTCGCGGTCGTCGACTGGGGCACCACCCGTATGCGGGTCTGGCTGCTCGACGGCACCGGCAAGGTTCTCGCCGAGCGGCGCGGCGATGACGGGCTGATCACCGCCCAGGCCAAGGGATTTTCGTCCATTCTCGAAGGGCATCTGGCCGCCATGGGCGCAGCCGAGGCGCTGCCGGTCATTATTTGCGGCATGGCCGGTTCGCGCCAGGGCTGGCTGGAGGCGCCCTATGTCAGCGTGCCGGCGCCGATCGATGCTGTCCTCGCCGGCGCTGCCCGCATCCCCGGCCAGCGCCGCGACATCCGCATCGTGCCCGGCCTTGCCCAACGCCTCGCCGATGCACCTGACGTCATGCGCGGCGAGGAAACCCAGCTTGCCGGCGCCGGTTTGCCGGCAAAGGGACGCCACCTCGTCTGCATGCCCGGCACCCATTCGAAATGGGTGCTGGTCGAGGACGGCTCTGTTGCCGGCTTCGGCACGTGGCCGACCGGCGAGCTGTTTTCGGTGCTCGCCGCGCACTCGATCCTGCGCCATTCGCTGGGTGAGCCGCCGAAGCCGGTTGCCGCCGAAAGTCCGTTTTTCCGGGACTGGTGCCTGAAGGCGTTGGCCGAGGGCGGTGACATCGTTTCAAGACTGTTCTCGATCCGCGCCGCCAGCTTGCTGCAGGATCTGAAGCCGGAGGATGCCGCCGCCTGCCTGTCGGGCCTGCTGATCGGCGGCGAGATCGCTTCGGCAAATCGCCGTTATGGGGTAAGCGCTGGGCCCGTCGTGCTGATCGCGTCGGGCGCACTTGGCACGCTCTATGCCGAGGCGCTCGGCCTTGCCGGGCTCGCTTTCAGGGCGGTCGACGCCGACGAGGCGGTGCGCGCCGGCCTTGCCGAAGCCGCGCGCGAAAATGGCATGATCGCCGGAAATGGAGTTGCCGCATGACAGAGACCGCACCTTTTCCAAAGCTCGAGCGGGGTCTGGTCGCGATCCTGCGCGGCCTGAAGCCAAGCGAGGCGGTGGCCATCGGCCAGGCGGTCTTCGGCGCCGGCATCGAAGCGATCGAGGTGCCGCTCAACTCGCCCGAGCCCCTTGTTTCGATCGCCGGCATTGTCGAAGCGCTTCCTCCGACAGCGCTGGTCGGCGCCGGCACGGTGCTCACCGCCGCCGATGTCGATGGCCTGCACAAGGCCGGCGGGCGGCTGCTGGTCAGCCCCAATATCGATGCCGAGGTCATGGGCCGTGCCATGCAGTACGGCATGGTGACGATGCCCGGCGTGTTCACGCCAACCGAGGCATTCCAGGCCATCCGGCTCGGCGCCTCGGCGCTGAAATTCTTCCCGGCAAGCGTGCTTGGCGCGGCAGGCATTTCGGCGATGCGCGCGGTGCTGCCGGCCAACGTGCTGGTCGGCGCCGTCGGCGGCGTTTCGGACAAGGATTTTGCCGGCTACAAGGCAGCCGGCGTCAGCGTCTTCGGTCTGGGCTCCAGTCTGTTCAAGCCGGGCATGAGCGTCGACGAAGTGGCAGCACGGGCGAAAGCCGCAGTTCAGGCCTGGGACGCGGCGTTTGGAGTGGCATGATGAGCGAGAGCATCGTTTCGGTTTTTTCCGACCATGTCTGCCAATTGGGCGAGGGGCCAAGCTATGACCCTGCGACCGACACGCTCTACTGGTTCGACATCGTCAACGGCCAGCTCCTGGAAAAACGTCTGTCCGGCGGTGCAGTCAAGATCCACGAGCTCGGTCAGACGGCCAGCGCCGTCGCCATCGTCGACGACCGGCGCCAGTTGATCGCCACCGAGACCGGCCTGCATGTCCGCGACGTCGCGACGGGCAAGCTGACGTTGCACACGCCGATCGAGGCCGACAATGCGGTCACCCGCTCGAACGATTCACGCGTTCACCCTTGCGGCGCGCTCTGGGTCGGCACCATGGGCAAGGGCGAGGAGAAGGCCGCCGGTTCGATCTACTGGTTCTTCAAGGGCGAGCTGCGTCGGCTCTATGCGGATATCACGGTGCCCAATTCTATCTGCTTTTCCGAGGATGGGACCGTTGCCTATTACACCGATACCAGCACCGGCCTGTTGATGCGCGTCGGCTGCGATCCGGTGACCGGCCTGCCGGTTGGCGAACCGAAGGTCTTCGTCGACCACCGCTCGGCCAAGGGCTATATCGATGGTTCGGTGCTCGACCGCGACGGCATATTGTGGAACGCCTGCTGGGGCGGCAGCGTCGTCGAAGCCTATGGGCCCGACGGCAAGCTTGTCCGTTCGGTGGCGATGCCGGTCACGCAACCGTCCTGTCCGGCTTTTGTCGGCGGGAATGCCGACCGGATCGCGGTCACCTCCGCCTGGTCGGGCAAGAGCGAGAAGCAGCGCCTGCTCGACCCGCAAGCCGGCATGACGTTTATGCTCGACATTCCGGTCAATGGTCGCTTCGAGCCACGCGTGCTGATTGGCTGACCATGATCCTGAACCTTTGGTTCGGGAAAGATCATGGTCAAACGAGAACATGGTGCACTTGCTGTCGTGCAGGCGTCCGATCGGCGTCGGTTCCGCGCAAGCCGAATGCGTTCGCCGTGCGATGGTAGGCAATCGTGCTGCCAGGAGCCGTCCCACCCATGTCAACCCGCAAGCCGAAACTGATCCTGGTTTATGAGCCGGAAAAGGCCTGCTTCGATCGGCTGGTCGCCGATAATCACGTGCCGAAGCGCGCCGCCGAAATCGCCTCCTATCTGGCGCAATCGACCGACATCGCTGCTGAATTCGACGCACTTGCCGCCGCTTGCCAGAAGCGCGGCCTGACCTTCGCGCCGCTGGCGCTCGACAATGCCGCAAGCGTTCTCGCCAGCGAAGTTCCGAAGACCACGCTTGTCTGGACGCTGACCGACGGCATTGCCTATTTCCGCGGCGGCGCGGCACCGGCTCTGGCACGGCTGAACGGTCTGAAGGCGATCGGCGCCGACGATGCGGTGTTCGCGCTCTGTCAGGACAAGTTCCGGTCCGGCGCCGTGCTCGGCGCGTTCGGCTTGCCGGTGCCGCAGGCGGGCCTTGCCCGCGACGGTGCCTGGCTGGTCGCGCCACCGGCCTCGTCCGGCGGCTGGTTCGTCAAGCCGAACCGGCTCGGCGCCAAGATCGGCATCTGGCCGGATTCGCGCTGCGACGATCTCGGCCATGCGCTGGAGCTTAGCCGGCGCGTCTTCGCCGCCTATCGCGACGATGTCGTCGTCCAGCCCTATGTCGCCGGGCGCAATGCGCGGGCCAGTTTTCTCGGATTGAGGCCGGATACCGGCGTCGAGGCGTTGGGCATCGCCTTTGTCGATTCAAGCGGCGATTTCCAGACCATGCAGGACAGCCTGGCGCTTTACGGCGATACCGGCGCAGTGGCGAAAGCGTCGGGAACATACACAGTGCCGGCGCTGCTGCCGGTCGCCGACAGCCAGCCTCAAGCGGATGCAATTATTCGTCGAATAGCCGGAAACCTGATGATCGGGCTTGGCCTGCGGGACGTCTTTTCCATCGACTTCCGGGTCGAAGCCGACGACAGCGTGCACCTCATCGAGTTCGAGGTCTGTCCCGGCCTGCCCTGCTTCGATTTCCGCGATTACTGTCGCCGGCAATGGGGCCTGAGCCTCGCCGATGCGATGGCTGAAACCGCGATGAACCGGCTTCTCGCCTAAATCCCCTCGACCAGCACGATTTCGCCGTCAGCCACCTTCTGGCGGATCGCGACGGCGCGCTGGTATTCGGGCGAGTGGTAGCAGTCATGCGCCGCCGCAAGCGACGGAAACTCGATGATCACGTTGCGGTCGCGGCCCGGCCCCTCTGCCTTCTCATGCGCGCCGCCGCGCGCCAGGAACTTGGCGCCGAAGCGGTCGAAGGCCAGCTTGGCAGCTGCGACATAGTCCTTGTAGCCTTCCGCATCGCGTACATCGACGCGAGCGATCCAGTATCCCTTGGGCATGGCTTTTCTCCGGGTCTTTGGCAGAGCACGGACCGATTTTGAAAGTCGCTCCGGCGAGTTGGCTGGGGGTGTTTTCGAGAACCGGAGCGGAGCGTACTCAAAGTACGTGAGCACCGGAAGCGGAGAAAACGCCGCCAGACGGCCGCCGGAGTAGAGTTTCGGAATTGGTCCTTAGGCCGAGCGCATTTCATCGAGGATGGCTTCCGCTGCCGCCCGCCTGTCGGCCGCGCCGACGATCGGCCGGCCGACGACGAGGTGGCTGGAGCCGTTGCGGATCGCCTGCGCCGGCGTCACCACGCGTTTCTGGTCGCCATGGTCGCTGCCCTTCGGCCGGATTCCCGGCGTCACGACGGCCAGGTCGGGGCCGACGATGCGGCGCACCGCCTCCGCTTCCTCGGCCGAGCAGACGATGCCTCCCATGCCGGCATGCAGCGCCTGCTCGGAGCGCCTCAGCACCAGCGTATGCGGATCATACTCATAGCCGGCGTCGATCACGTCCTGCTCGTCCATCGAGGTCAGCACAGTGACCCCCAGCAGGCAAAGGTCGCTGCCCTTCGCAGCCTCGACCGCCGCCTTCATCGTCTTCGGATAGGCATGGATGGTCAGCATGCTCATGCCCATTTTGACGATGTTGTCGACCCCCTTGGCTACCGCGTTGTCGATGTCGAGCAGCTTCATGTCGAGGAAGATCCTGGTGCCGCCGCTGGCCAGCTCGCGGGCGAAGTCGAGCCCGCCGGCAAAGGCGAGCTGGTAGCCGATCTTGTAGAAGGAGACGATCCCGTCGAGCTCGCGCACCGCCTTCTCGGCTTCCTTCAGCGTCGGCAGGTCGAGGCCGACGATCAGCCTTTCCTGCATTGTGTCGGCGTGCGCGGCGTCCGGGATCATGCCTCGATCCGCGTCGACAGCATGCGCGAGGTTTCGATCAGCGTGCGGCATAGGTGCTCCATCGATTGGTGTAGTCTCTCATCCCTGAAGTTGCCCTCGTCGTCGAAGGCGTTGCCGCCCTCCGGCACCGAACACTCCGGTGTCACCACCTCCATCCGGCAGCGCACCAGCACGGCGCGCAGATGGTTGATGCAGCGTATCCCGGCGAAGGGTCCGTTGGAAGACGAGCAGAGGCCGGCGACCTTGCCGGCAAACGGCCTGAACGTCCGGCCGCCATCCTTGCGCAGCTGGCTCACCCAGTCGATGGTGTTCTTGAGCAGCGGCGGAATGGAGCCGTTATATTCGGGCGTCGCGATCAGCAGCCCGTCATGGGCGGCGATCATCCGGCCGAGCTTGACGGCGTTTTCGGGAATACCTTCGTCCTTTTCCAAATCCTGGTCGAGGATCGGCAGTGGATAGTCGGCAAGCGAGATGCGGGTCACCTCGGCGCCCTGCATGGCAAGTTCCTTCTGCGCCACGTCGGCGGTCCTGCCGCTATAGGCGCCGTTGCGCACCGAACCGGCGAAGACAAGAATTTTCGGGATCACAGCCATGGGTCTGCCTTGTCACCCGATGGGTATATGACAAATGCTATTCAAACCCAACGCTTCAATTCAAGCGGCCCCGCGCCGGTAGATCCACAGCTGCGTCGGCGGAATGTTGCGGATGACGAAATGGAAATGCTCGACCGTATAGTCGCCGCGGCCGGGCGGGATCGGCGACAGCGGCCCGTAAGTCAGCTGCACGATCGGCCGGCCTGCCGGGATGCGGTCGAGCAGGCTCTCGACATAGGCGATGCGCTGCGCGACCGGAAAATTGAGCAGCGGCACACCCGATATCACCGAATCGAAGATCAGGTCGCGCTTGTCGCCGAGCGTCGCGTCGAGATTGAAGGCGTCGCCCTCGATGACGTTGACGCCTGGATAAAGCTGGCGCAGATGGCGCACGAAATCAGTGGAATATTCGACCGCGTAGAGGTTTTCAGGCTTTATGCCCTGGGCGAGGATGGCGCGCGTGATGACGCCTGTGCCGGGCCCGACCTCGAGCACCGGCAGGCCGGATGTCGGATCGACGATCGAGGCCATCTTGCCCGCGGTGATGGAACTGGTCGGGACGATCGAACCGACCGCCTTCGGCTTGTCGATCCAGCCCTTGAAGAACTTCAACTCGTCGTCGAACTTTTCTGCCAGCGTCTTTCGCAGTCCGGGACTACGCGTCATCGAAAGTCCTCCTCAACGCTCCCTCGCATGCTACTTAGCAGTTACGAGGTGCAAGACAAGGCGAATCCCCGGATAAGGTGTTGATCACGCTCGGGAAGCGTTTCCAGGGATCAGCTTCAGTGCTCGCCGAACGTTTCGAAAAAGTCCTTCATGCGTGCGAAAAATCCGCTCGACTGAGGCGAATTGTCCTTTGAGGAAAGCTGCTCGAATTCCTCCAGCAATTCGCGCTGACGGCGCGAAAGGTTCTGCGGCGTCTCAACCACGGTCTGGATGTACAGGTCGCCGATATTGGGCTGGCGCAGCACCGGCATGCCCTTGCCCTTGAGGCGGAACTGGCGACCGTTCTGAGTGCCTTCCGGCACCTTCACCTTCGTCTGGGTACCGTCCAGTGTCGTCACCTCGAACGAGCCGCCAAGCGCTGCCGTCGTCATCGAGATCGGCACCTTGCAATAAAGATCGGCGCCGTCGCGCTGGAAGAATTCGTGCGGCTTGACCGCGAGGAAGATGTAGAGATCGCCCGACGGGCCGCCGCGCAGGCCGGCCTCGCCCTCATTGGCCAGCCGGATGCGGGTGCCATCCTCGATGCCGGCAGGGATGTTTACCGACAGCGAGCGCTCCTCGGTGACACGGCCCTGGCCGGCGCATTTCGGGCACGGATCCTTGATGGTCTGGCCGCGCCCCTGGCATTGCGGGCACGTGCGCTCGATCGAGAAGAAGCCTTGCGTGGCGCGCACCTTGCCGTGGCCGTTGCACATCGAGCAGGTGACGGGCTGGGTGCCGGGCTTGGCGCCGCTGCCCGAGCATTCCGAACAGGAGATCGAGGCCGGCACGCGAATTTGCGCGGTCTTGCCGGAAAATGCCTCTTCCAGCGTAATTTCCATATTGTAGCGCAGGTCGGCGCCGCGCTCGCGGCCGCCGGACGAGCGGCGCTGGCGCCCGCCCATCATGTCGCCGAAAATGTCCTCGAAAATGTCGGCGAAGCCGCCAGCGCCAAAGCCTTGCGCCGCGCCATTCATACCGCCGTGCTCGAAGGCGGCGTGGCCGAAGCGATCATAGGCGGCGCGCTTCTGCGGGTCCTTCAGTGTCTCGTAAGCTTCGTTGATTTCCTTGAACTTGTGCTCGCAGGCATGGTCGCCTGGGTTGCGGTCGGGATGGAACTGCATGGCGAGCTTGCGAAAAGCGCTCTTGAGCTCCTTCTCGTCGGCGCCCTTTTGCACGCCCAGCGTTTCGTAAAAATCAGCTTTCATGTTCTCCCGCAGTCCGGATATTCAACGTCTTGAAGCATCGTTGCGTCGTTTGCCGGCACGCTGTTCCGATTTAGGTGTGATGGAGCCGGGATGCCAGTGTCTACGAGGCTTTGTCCGCATTTTTTCGGGCAGTTCCGCGTTTTTCCGGTAAAGGGTTGCAAAAAAGCCCGGCTGCGCGCCGGGCTTTTTCCTTACCTGTACCGTCAGGCGGTTCAGGCCGACTTCTTCTTCTCGTCGTCTTCGTCGATTTCCTCGAAATCGGCATCGACGACGTCACTGTCCTTAGCGGCATCAGCCTTGGCGTCGGCCTCGGCGGCTTCCTTCTGCGAAGCCTCGTACATGGCCTGGCCGAGCTTCATCGAGACTTCGGCGAGCGTCTGCGTCTTGGCCTCGATCTCGGTCACATCGTCGCCTTCGGCAGCGGTCTTCAGCGCCGCGATCGCATCGGCAATCGCCGTGCGGTCGGCCTCGGAAACCTTCTCGCCATATTCCTTCAGCGATTTCTCCGAGGAATGCACCAGCGCCTCGGCCTGGTTGCGGGCCTCGACCAGCGCGCGCCGCTTCTTGTCGGCTTCGGCATTGGCCTCGGCGTCCTTGACCATCTTCTCGATGTCGGCATCCGAAAGGCCGCCAGACGCCTGGATGCGGATCTGGTGCTCCTTGCCGGTGCCCTTGTCCTTGGCCGAGACGTTGACGATGCCGTTGGCGTCGATGTCGAAGGTGACCTCGATCTGCGGCACGCCGCGCGGCGCCGGCGGGATGCCGACCAGATCGAACTGGCCGAGCGCCTTATTGTCGGCGGCCATTTCACGCTCGCCCTGGAAGACGCGAATGGTCACCGCCGACTGCGAATCCTCGGCCGTGGAGAACACCTGGCTCTTCTTCGTCGGGATCGTCGTGTTGCGTTCGATCAGCCGCGTGAACACGCCGCCCAGCGTCTCGATGCCGAGCGACAGCGGCGTCACGTCGAGCAGCAGCACGTCCTTGACGTCGCCCTGCAGCACGCCGGCCTGGATGGCGGCGCCCAATGCGACGACCTCATCCGGGTTGACGCCCTTGTGCGGCTCCTTGCCGAAGAACTGCTTCACGATCTCCTGGATCTTGGGCATGCGGGTCATGCCGCCGACCAGGACGACTTCGTCGATTTCGCCGGCCTTCAGGCCGGCATCCTTGAGCGCCGCCTTGCATGGATCGATCGTGCGCTGGACGAGATCCTCGACCAGGCTCTCGAACTTCGCCCGCGTCAGCTTCAGCGTCAGATGCTTGGGGCCGGTGGCATCGGCGGTAATGAAGGGCAGGTTGATTTCGGTCTGCGTGGTGGACGACAGCTCGATCTTGGCCTTTTCAGCCGCTTCCTTGAGGCGCTGCAGGGCGAGCTTGTCGTTCCGCAGGTCGATGCCCTGTTCCTTCTTGAACTCGGCCGCCAGATATTCGACCAGACGCATGTCGAAATCCTCGCCGCCGAGGAAGGTGTCGCCATTGGTCGACTTCACCTCGAACACGCCGTCGCCGATTTCGAGCACCGAAATATCGAACGTGCCGCCGCCAAGGTCATAGACGGCAATCGTCTTGCCTTCCTTCTTGTCGAGACCATAGGCAAGCGCGGCCGCCGTCGGCTCGTTGATGATGCGCAGCACTTCGAGGCCGGCGATCTTGCCGGCATCCTTGGTCGCCTGGCGCTGGGCGTCGTTGAAATAGGCCGGAACGGTGATGACCGCCTTCTCGACCTTCTCGCCGAGATAGGCCTCCGCCGTTTCCTTCATCTTCTGCAGGATCATCGCCGAGATCTGGCTGGGCGACTGCTTCTTGCCGCCGGCCTCGACCCAGGCGTCGCCATTGTCGCCCTTGACGATCTTGTAGGGGACAAGCTTCTTGTCCTTCTCCGTCACCGGATCGTCGTAGCGGCGGCCGATCAGGCGCTTGACCGCGAAAATGGTGTTTTCAGGATTGGTAACCGCCTGGCGCTTGGCCGGCTGGCCGACGAGGCGCTCGCCGTCGCTGTTGATGGCGACGATGGAAGGGGTTGTGCGGGCGCCTTCCGCATTCTCGATGACCTTGGATTCCTTGCCATCCATGATGGCGACACAGGAGTTGGTTGTTCCCAGATCGATACCGATTACTTTTGCCATTGTTCTAATCTCTCCGCTAAGCAGGCTCTCAGGACCCGTACAGGCGTTCCGACGAAAGCCCCTGTTCACAAGAAATTCCGCTCCGGCAACCGGCATTCGGCGCTGGACGGCTTGGCGCGTATATAAGAACAGGCTGCGTGACGCGCAAGCATTCTGCGCAAGGCGTTCACCATTCATCGCGGTTGATCGGATTCGGGACCGGCAGGCCGGTATTTTCCGGCGGTGATCCAGCCGGCCCGGCCCCCGGCCCATGAACCTTTTCGCCTCGCCCCGCGACTGACGCTCAGGTGCCGCGTCGTGCGGCCCCGGAAAGGAAAACCCCATGACCGCAGATCCAGAGGCTCCATGGTCTACGGGAACAGCAGGAGCTCAGCGCGACTATCGCCTTCGGGACCGGGTCGATGCGCTGGGCTTTTCGCTGGTTCCGTTGACCCTGCGCGGACGCAAGCGTATCGTGACGTTGAGGAAAGCAGACAATTCGATCAGGGATGAACGTGCTGGAACGCCGCGCCTTGCCCTGATTTGCGCGCCGGGACCGGATGTTTCTCCCATGACCTGTGGGGGGAGATCCATGTCTTGCGACCACGGCGCGTTGGTGCGCTCTCGCGCCGGCCGTTTGCGCCGCGCCATCCAGGCTGCCAGCGGCCAGGCTGCCAGCGGATTGTCGGTCTTGGCGCTCGCCGCTGGGCTCTGGCTCTGCGGCTCGGCCCAGGCTCAGGAAACCCGGATCATCTATCCCGGCTCGATGGCAATGACCGGATTCTCCGGCACCATCATCCCCAATTTTGAGGAAGGCCTGCCACCGGGCGTCGATCCCGTCGACGAAACCTTCATCGACACGGCGCGCGCGACCTTGCGCGTCTTCGACGTCTCAAGGCTGGGCGGGCCGGCGTCTGGCCAATTGGTATTCACCCCGCCACCGTTCGAGGTCACGGCCGGACAAATCGGCCAGGTGTTCGGCATCGCCTATGACGACGGCGTGCGCGACGGCGTTCCCTCGGCCATTCCAAACCTCTATGCCGGCGCCACGTCGCTGAACGGCATCCGCATCGTCACACCAGACGGCGATGCCGATGGCCGATCGGAGCGGCAGCGCCGCGGCTCGGCTGACGCGGTCTTCATGGAGGGCCAGTTCGGCACCGAGAACGGCGGCGGCCCCGGAACGATCTGGAAGATCGACGGCATCACGGGCGCTGTCTCGAGATTCGCCGATATCGACGCCAATAGCGGCCCCGGCATCGGCGACGTCACTTTCGACAATATCCACCGCCAGTTCTTCGCCAGCGATCTCGACACCGGTCTCATCCACCGCATCGACGCCAATGGCGCGCTGCTCGACACGTTCGACCACGGCATAGCCGGCCGCCCGGCGCACGGGCTTGCCGCCGTTGCCGACGACGGCTCGGTGATGGACATCCAGGGTGCTGCCTTCGACAGCGAGGACCCCGACAGCTGGGGCTACACACAGGACGAGCGCCGCGTCTGGTCGGTCGCCTATCGTGGCGGCCGGCTCTACTACTCGGTCGGGGAAAAGGCGGAGATCTGGTCGGTGGGCATTGCCGGCGACGGCAGTTTCGCCGGCGACCCGCGCTGGGAACTGACGGTCAAGGCCGACAAGGATTACGCGGTCACCGACATCGCCTTCGACAACAAGGGCTTCATGTACCTGGCCCAGCGCGGCCCGGCGGAGAACCGCTACGACTACAGCCAGTTCGCCGATTCCGGCAAGGGTGAGGTCATGCGCTACTGGCGCGAAAATCCGGACGATCCGGCGACCGAATCGGCCTGGGTGGAAGTGCCGCAGGAATATGCGGTCGGCTTCCCGCAAGACAACCGGCAGTCGGCCGGCGGCCTCGACCTGCAATATGGCTACGATGCCGAAGGCAATCTCGATAGCGGCGTCTGCACCGACACGCTGGTCGATACCGGCGACAAGTTACGCGACAACCCGGAGCTTGCCGAACAACTCGCTGCCGGCGGGCCGCTTGCCGTGCACGGCGTGCAGATCACGCCGACGGCGCTGGTCAAGCCGGCCAACGTGCCGCCTTTCGGCTCGTGGTTCGTCGACTTCGACACTTATTTCGAAGACCCGGAAGTCGAGGGCCATGTCGGCGACGTCGAGGTCTGGCGCCCCTGCGAAGGCCGTGCCGGCTATTACGAGCAGGTGCCGGGCGGCTATCTGCCACCGTTCTATCCGCCGGACTTCCCGCCTCCCGGCAATCTGCCTCCTTGCCTCGACGTCGAGGATGTCAGGTATTTCTGCACGCCCTCCGGCCTCGAGGCCGATCTCTATCTCAATGACCATGCCGGCTTCGGCGGCGATTCGATCAAGGCTCTGTCCAGGACGCCTGGCGTCGGGGTGACGTCACCTCTGTCGCATGCACCCGGCGCGCCATTCACGATCGGCATCACCGGCCATTATCCTGGCGACAGGGTCGATGTCGGGCTCTGCTTCTACAGGCAGTCCGACCGCGACAAGGCTGGCTACTACCCTTGCTGCAAGATGACCTTGCCGCTCAGAACCCCAGCCGTCAGCTGCGAACCGTGAGGAGGGGAAGATGAGCAATCTTGCACTTTTCCCGCCTGCGACGAGCAGCCAATCAACCGGCAAACAATCATTCGTCATGGAGACCATCATGAAACCCCTGTCACTCGCCAGGCGCGGCGCGCGCTGGCTGATGGCGGCCGGTATCGCGGTCGCCATGCTGAGCCCGCTGCAAGGCTTCGCTGAAGACCTTGCTCCGGCCAAGGTCAAGCCTGCCGGTTCGGTCACAGTCATTCCCGATACCAAGCTCGATTTCGACAATCCTCGTATCGTCAATCCAGAGCCGGGCCGGATCGTGCCCTTCTTCACCAAGAAAGGCACCCAGCGAGGCTGCGACTATGTCGTATACTCGCTGAGCTTTGGCTTGCGCGGCAATCCGCAGGGTTTTGCCAGCCCGGGCGTCGCGGCCATGCTGAAAAAGGTCAGGCTCGATTTCAGGGACCAGCTCCCGCACGGCCTGCGCATCGTCGGCGTACATGTGACCGGCGACGGCACCGATGCGTCGGGCGGACCGCTGCCCGGCGCTGCGATCAGCAGTTCGGCTGGCCCGGACGATACCGCGACGGTGTCCGATTTCCGGATTTCCGCCGGCGATCTCGACGGCGTCGGCGCTGCGAACGAGCGCGTCATCACGTTCCAGATCACCGCCAACATCGATCATGCGGCGTTTCCGTCGCCGACGATCGTTCACAACCAGGGCATGGTCAAGGTGAGCCGCGAACGCGGCGCCGGCATCGAAATCCCGTCGCAGGACCCGGGCAAGCCGGACGACGGCAATTACCTCACGGGTGTAAAGACCTCGATCAAGATCGACGTCACCAGGTGCAACCCGCCGCCTCCACCTCCCGGCAAGGAATGCTTCAAGGTGGAGCGCGGCACGGTTGATTGCGTGCCCGGCGGCGGCGCCTTCATCTACCACATGCCGGTCGGCCCAGAAATGGCCGGCAAATGGGTGCAGCTTTCGACGACGACACCCGGCATCACCATCATTCCCGACACGCAATTGGTGCCGGCCGGCGGCGGTGTGCTCAATTGGAAGATCGTCGGCGCTTCACCCGGCGACGTTATCCACATCATCGTCACCGGCATCGAAACCTATGCCGGCCCGAAGGAGGGCTGGGGCCTGTGCTGCACGCAGACCATCGACATCGTCATCCCGCGTGATCAGCGCTGCCCGCCGAAGGACAAGGAACCGGATCTGAAAGTCGAAAAGCGCGCCGACGTGCAACGTTGCACGATGGACGGCGGCTGCGACTTCACCATCAGGGTCACCAATGTCGGCGATGCACCCTACCACGGCAAGATCGTGCTCGACGAAGTCACCCCGCCGGCCGGCTCCATCCTCGATTCAGGGCCGAACCCGCCCTGGGTCTGCGCGCCTGGAACCACCCCGATGATTTGTACTCATCCGGTAACCACGCTCAATCCGGGTGCCTCTGTCGACCTCGAGCTCGGCTTCAAGCCGGCCGCAGGCTGGCGAGGCAGCGTCTTGCGCAACTGCGCCACCTATAATTACGGGGCCAGCGGCAAGCCGCTTTTCGGCAACCAGCAAAACGATCGCGGCTGTGCTTCGATCCCGGTCTGCCGGCGTGGCGATCGTGACCGCGATTGCCGGCCGCCGGTGGAGAAGAAGGTCGACCTGATCCTGAAGAAGCGCGCCCGCACCGAATTCTGTTCGGCCGATGGCGTCTGCACCTTCGTGATCGACATTATCAACAATGGCAGCGTCCCCTATAACGGGCCGCTGACGGTCGTCGATACCTATCCGGGCGGCGTGCCGGCATCCTCGACCTTCGGCCCGACGCCGCCATGGACATGCGGACCGAACGGCCCCGGCCAGTTCCGCTGCGACAATGCCGGCATCGTGCTGTTGCCTGGCGCCTCGACGCCGATCTTCGTCAGGGCGGTGATGCCGGCCAATTACCGGCCCGATACCGTCGAGAACTGCGCCGAGGTGAAGGCCATTCCCGGTGAGAACGACATCACCAACAACAGGGCCTGCGCCAAGGAACGCATCCGTCATCCGAATGGCGGCCAGCCAGCCCTGCGCATCACCAAGGTGTGCAATGGTTCGCTGGCCGGCGCTGCGGTCGTTTCCTGCCGTATTGCCGTCATCAGCCTGGGCACCGCTGCCCCGACCGGTCCGGTGCGGGTCAACGATGCCGCAACGCTGATAGCCGGCGGGGCGCCGGTCCAGATCCAGACCGTCACCCCAGACGGCGCGGAATGGGCCTGCGGACCGGTTCCGGCCAATGCGCTGTCCTGCCAGATTCCCGGCGCCGTCATGACGCCTGGAACCAGCCGGCATTTCGACGTGACGGTTGCCGCGGGTGGCGAATTCGAAAACTGCGCACGCGGCTCCTACGGCCCGGCTCCGGGGGATGACATCGTCTATCCGATCGGCCGGGCCTGCGCCAAGGGCGGCGGCGCCTCGATCATCCGCGTCGAGAAGACCGGCGACGCCGAATGCCAGCCCGGCCAACCCTGCTCGTTCGAGATCACCATCACGAACGATGGCGCGAGCGCCTTCTCCGGTCCGGTTCGCATCGGCGATGCCATCGGCGTCGAAGGCCTCGGCCGGCTGGAAGGCGTTGCGATCACCTCGATCGATCCGCCCTTTGGCTGCTCGCCGGAGCCGGCAACCTTGCCGCTATCCTGCATCGCCAACTTGACGCTTGGCGCCGGGGAAAGCCACGTGCACAATGTGATCGTGACCATTCCCGACGACGGCCGCCTGGCCACTCTGCAGGGCACGGTCAATGGCCAGAACTGCGTCGGCGTGCTTTCTCCGAACACGCCGGTGCAAGGCGCGGGCGACGTGTTGTCCCGCGGTGCGGCCAACGTGCAGGGCGATCGCGGCAAGGCCTATGCCTGTCATCCCTTCACCATCAGGAATGAGGTGAAGAAGGAATGCTCGGCAGGCTTCGTCATGAACGACGCCGGCAACTGCGTCTGCCCGCCAGGCACCACCTTCCGCAACGGCCAATGCTCGTCCGGCGGCGGCACGGTCATCGTGCCGAAGCCAAGACCTTGCGTTCTGCTCAAAGGCCAGATCCGTACCGAAGACGGACACTGCGTCTGCCCGCGCGGAACCGAACTGGAAAACGGCGCTTGCGTGGGGAAAGAGCCCAAGCCCGAGCAGTGCACGATCCGCGGCCAGATCCACGACGCTGCCGGCGATTGCGTCTGCCCGCGGGGCACCGAAGTCAGGGGTAGTGCCTGCCGGCCAATCCAGCCGAAGCTTGAGCAGTGCACCATTCCTGGCCAGATCCGCAACGCTGTTGGCGATTGCGTCTGCCCGAGGGGTACGGAAATCAGAGGCAATGCCTGCCGGCCAATCCAGCCAAGGCCCGAGCAGTGCACGATCCGTGGCCAGATCCACGACGCCGCTGGCGATTGCGTCTGCCCGCGGGGCACCGAAGTCAGAGGCAATGCCTGCCGGCCAATCCGGCCAAAGCCCGAGCAGTGCACGATCCGTGGCCAGATCCACGATGCCAACGGCGATTGCGTCTGCCCGAAGGGCACGGAAGTGCAAGGCAATGCCTGCAGGCGCAAGAAGCCTGTTGTGGTGGAGTGCCCGATACCTGGTCAGGTCCACAACAAGCGTGGCGTCTGCGTCTGCCCGCGTGGGACAGAGCTGCGCGACGGCGCCTGCCGCAAACCACGGCTGGAATGCGCACCTGGCGCGCGGCCGATCAATGGCCAGTGCCAGCCGATCCGCAACCCGAACCTGCTGCTGAATCCAAAGGTTCTTCAGCAGGTCGTGCCAAGGCGCAAGCCGCAGCTCGAGCAATAGGATCGCGCACGGAACTTCAAACGGTGATGGTTCGCGTCACCCAAACCCGCCGGAGCGGTCCGGCGGGTTTTTTCTTTGGCGGGCAGATGAAAGGGCAGCGCAAACCTGAAGCCGTGGCGTCGGCGGAAGGACAAACCGGCTTCCACTTTCCGCACTCATGGTCTAGGCAGTCGATACAGAGGGTCTGTAAACTGAGGCGTTCAGGAAGGCCGCACCATGAGCAAAAAAACCCTGATCGCGCCATCGGTGCTGGCTTCCGATTTCTCGAAGCTCGGCGACGAGGTCGAGGCGGTGGCGGCGGCCGGCGCCGACTGGATCCATCTCGACGTCATGGACGGGCATTTCGTCCCGAACATCACGTTCGGGCCACCGGTGATCAAGGCGATCCGCAATCGCACCAAGGCCTTCTTCGACTGCCATCTGATGATCGCCCCCGCCGACCCCTATCTGGCCGCCTTCGCCGAGGCCGGCTGCGACGGCATCACGGTGCATGCCGAAGCCGGGCCGCATCTCGATCGCTCGCTGCAGACGATCAAAAACCTTGGCAAGAAGGCCGGTGTGTCGCTCAACCCGGCGACACCGGAAACGATGATCGAATACGTGCTCGACCGGCTTGATCTGGTCCTGATCATGACGGTCAATCCTGGCTTCGGCGGCCAGGCTTTCATTCCGGCGATCGTCGACAAGGTGAAGCGGGTGAAGGCGCTGATCGGTGCCAGGCAGATCCGGATCGAGATCGACGGCGGCATTTCGCCTGAAACGGCGCCCCTGGTCACTGCCGCCGGCGCCAGCGTGCTGGTCGCCGGTGCGGCCATTTTCAAGGGCGGCAGCGTCGAGGCCTATCGGGCAAATATCGAGGCAATCAGGGCAGCGGCGGACAAGGCGGCCGGCTGACCGCTGCCGCCTGGCCCGGAAACCGCGGCTCGGGGGAAACATGAGCAACCATCTGTTCGATGCTTTCCGTGCCCGGGTGCCCGCGCCCGAACGCCTTTTGATGGAGGCAGAGGATGGGCGCTCGATCAGCTATGGCGAAATGCTGGCGCGCTCCGCTCAACTGGCACATGCGCTGTCGCAGCTGGGCGTCGAAGCCGGCGACCGCGTCGCCGTTCAGGTCGAGAAGAGCCCCGAGGCCATTTTCCTCTATCTCGCCTGCCTGCGTGCCGGCGCGATCTTCCTGCCGCTCAACACCGCCTATACGCTGGCCGAGCTCGACTATTTCTTCAGGGATGCCGAGCCACGACTGATCGTCTGCGACCCGGCGCGAGTGACTGAGATCGGCGCTTTGGCGCAGGCCTCGGGCGCTGCGGTCGCGACACTCGGCAGCAAGGGCGAGGGTTCGTTGACCGACCGCGCCTCTGAGGCGGCCGTGGACTTCCACGATGTGGCGCGCGGACCGGACGACCTTGCTGCGATCCTCTACACGTCCGGGACCACAGGCCGTTCGAAAGGCGCCATGCTCAGCCACGAAAACCTCGCCTCGAATGCGCGGGTGCTGGTCGACCTCTGGCGCTTCACTGCCGCAGACGTGCTGATTCACGCGCTGCCGGTTTTCCACACGCATGGCCTTTTCGTCGCCACCAATGTCGTCCTGATGGCCGGCGCCTCGATGCTGTTCGAAACCAAATTCGACCCGGCCCGCATCGTCTCGCTGCTGCCGCGCGCCACCGTCCTGATGGGCGTGCCGACATTCTACGTCCGCCTGCTGCAGCAGGACGGTTTGAACCGGCAAGCGGCGAAAAACATCCGCCTGTTCATTTCCGGCTCGGCGCCGCTTTTGGCCGAGACGCACAGAGCCTGGCGCGAGCGCACCGGCCACGCCATCCTCGAGCGCTACGGCATGACCGAGACCAACATGAACACGTCGAACCCCTATGATGGCGAGCGGCGTGCCGGCACGGTCGGGTTTCCCCTGCCCGGCGTCTCCCTGCGCATCGCCGATCCCGATGGCGGCGAAACACTTGCCCGGGGCGAGGTCGGCATGATCGAGGTCAAGGGCCCGAACGTCTTTTGCGGCTACTGGCGCATGCCCGAAAAGACCAGGGCCGAATTCCGTGACGATGGTTTCTTCATCACCGGCGATCTCGGGCTGATCGATGCCGACGGCTATGTCCACATCGTCGGCCGCGGCAAGGACCTGATCATTTCCGGCGGCTATAATATCTACCCAAAGGAAGTCGAGAGCGAGATCGACGCGCTGCCTGGTGTCGCCGAGAGCGCTGTCATCGGCGTTGCCCATCCGGATTTCGGCGAAGGCGTCACCGCTGTCGTGGTACGGGCGCCGGGCTCGGCCATCAGCGCCGCAGGGATCATCGAGGCCATCGCCGGGCGCCTCGCCAGGTACAAGCATCCGAAGCGGGTGGTCTTCGTCGACGAACTGCCGCGCAACACGATGGGCAAGGTGCAGAAGAACCTGCTGCGCGAAGCATACAAGGACCTCTATACGTCCAAAGCCGGCTAAGCCGGAGGGATAGTGTTGGCTGCAAAAACCTTGGCGCCGTCGATCCAGACGCTTTTCACGTCCAGATCGTCCGACAGCGAAACGATGTTGGCGGCGGTGCCTTTGGCGAAGCGCCCGAGCCGGTGCGACTGACCGATCGCTTGCGCCGGATAGAGCGAGGCCATGCGCAAGGCTTCGTCGAGGTCGAGGCCGACGACCCGGTGCACGAAGCGCACCGCGGAAATCATGTCGAGATCCGCGCCCGCCAGCGTGCCGTCGGCAAGTGTCAGCCTGCCATCCTTGCGGTGGATAGTGCGGCCGTTCAGCGTGAACGAGGTCATGTCGGTACCGATCGTCGCCATGGCGTCGGTGACGAGCAGGATCTTGCCCGGCCCCTGCTTGGCGCGCAAGGCGATGGCCATGGTGGCCGGATCGACATGGATACCGTCGGCGATGATCCCGGCATAGAATGTGCCGGTATGGATTGCCGCGCCCGCCAGCCCCGGCTCGCGATTGCCGATCTGGCTCATCGCGTTGAACAGATGGGTGACCACCGTTGCGCCGGCCTCGGCAAAGGTGCGAGCCGTGGCATAGCCGGCATCGGAATGGCCGATGCTGACGACAATGCCGGCCTTGCTGAGCGCCGACACCTGACGGGGCTCGACGGATTCGGGCGCCACCGTCGTCAGCAGCACCGGCAGGTTTTTCCGTGCGGCGATCAGCATCGCCTGGTCGGCAACTAGCATCGGCCGGATCAGGGCCGGGTCATGCGCGCCCTTGCGGGCGATCGACAGATGCGGCCCTTCGAGATGCAGGCCCAGGAAGCCCGGCACCTTCCTCTGTGCCGCTGCGGCTCCGGCGGCAACCGCCGCGGCGGTAATGTCGGACGTGTCGGTGATCAGCGTCGGCAACAGCGCCGCCGTGCCGAAGGGCGCGTGCGCCCGGCAGATGGTCTCGATCGAGGCGACGTCGGGATGATCGTTGAGCATGACGCCGCCGCCGCCATTGACCTGCAGATCGACGAAGCCAGGCGCCAGCATGCCGCCGGTCTCGATACGCGCAACATTGGATGGAATGGCGCCGGCGGCAACAATGGCCTCGACGAGGCCGTCGCGCACGACAAGCGCCGCATCGTCGTGCCAGTCGTCGCCATCGAAAATCCGGGCGCCAGTCAGGGCAAAACGGTCGCTCATAGGGTTTCGGTCACCTTGCGCAGATTAGGCGGCGTGTCGGGGTCGAGGCCGCGATGGCGGGCAAAGGCCTCGACGAAACCATAGAACGACACGATCAGCGTTAGCGGGTCGGTCAACGGATGACCGGTGGCGACATGCGGCAGCGGCCGCGCGCTCTTTGCCTTGTCCGACGTCACAAAGACGGCGGCGCCCTTGCCGGCCAGGCTATCGGCGGCATCGGCCACCGACGGTTCGGATGCATCGCGAGCGGCAAGTGCCAGGACCGGGAAGCCGGTACCGACCAGCGCCAGCGGGCCGTGCATGACTTCGGCGGCGCTATAGGCCTCGGCATGCATGGCGCAGGTTTCCTTGAATTTCAGCGCCGCCTCGTTGGCGATCGCCGCCGACGGGCCACGGCCAAGGATGAACAGCGATTTTTGCGTCTCGAGTGCCCCAGCCAGCGCCATCCAGTCGCAAGCGATCGCCTTGCGAAAATGCTCCGGCAGGCGGGCGAGTGCGGCGAGCAACTTGTCGTCGCCGGTGCTGTGCGCCATCAAGGCGAGGCCGGCGACCGCCGAATTGACGAAGGTCTTGGTCGCCGCGACGCTGAGCTCCGGTCCGGCCAAGATATCGATGGCGTAATCCGAGGCTCGCGCGAGCGGCGAATCGGCGGTGTTGGTGATGGCGACGGTCAGCGACCCGCCGGCCCGCGCCGCTTGCGCCATTGCAACAATGTCCGGGCTCTTGCCGGACTGCGAGATGGCCAGGCAGGCCGAGCCGCCCAGCTTGAGCTTGGCGCCATAGATCGAGGCGATCGACGGGCCGACCGATGCAACCGCCAGGCCCGCGGTCAGCTCCACGGCATATTTCATGAAGGTCGCGGCATGGTCGGACGAGCCGCGCGCCACGGTGACGACGAAATTCGGGTCGCGCTCGCGAATGCCGCGTCCGGCCTCCGTCAGCACCGCGGCCGAGCCGTCAAGCAGGCGGGCGGTGGCCTCCGGGATCTCCTCGATCTCGCGCCGCATATGGGTCGTTGTTGCGCTCATGGCCGGCCCTCTTCGCCCGGCCCGCTCAGCCGGAGTTCGGCGACGAAATCATAAGCGTCGCCCCTGTAGATGGAGCGGGTGAACTCGATCACCTTGCCGCTCGCCAGATAGGAGATACGCTCGATATGCAGGCCGGCAATGCCCGGCGGCACTTCCAGCAGATGCGCGTCGCTATCGCCAAGATTGGTTGCGGAAATGCGCTGCACCGCCCGCACCGGCCTGTTGCCGGTCTTTTCCAGCGCCGCGTAGAGCGACGAACCGATCGCCGCCGGATCGGGCAGCACGCTTGTCGATAGCGAGGCGCGCTCGATCGCCAGCGGCGTGTCGTTGGCGATGCGAAGGCGCGCCACGCGCGCCACCAATTCGTTCGACGCCAGGCCGAGCACCATCATCTCGTCGGGCGACGGCGGATAGAGGCCGCGGTCGAGCCAGGCCGAACGCACAGCCATGCCGCGCCGCGCCATGTCTTCGGTAAACGAGGTCAGCATCGACAGCGACTGCTCGACGCGCTCCATGCGTGGCGCCACGAAAGTACCGGAACCATGGCGCTGGACGAGGATGCCGCCCTTGACCAGGTCCTGCACCGCCTTGCGCACGGTGACGCGCGAAATATCGGCCTTGCTGGCGATGTCGCGCTCGGAAGGCAGCGCATCGCCCGGTCCGATCAGCCCGCGTTTGACCGCATCCTCGATGCTTTTCCTGAGCTGCAGATAGAGCGGCGCGCCGCTCTGCGACGATTGTCTCAGCGCCGCGAATATCTGGTCGGCGGCTTCGCTCATCGCGCTGTCTCCGCCGTGTTGGCGAAAATCCGAACCGCCATCTGCACCGCGCCGCCCAGCGCGTCGTCGAGCGGCGGTTTCAGCAGCGCCCGATAGCGGGCCGACAGGCGCGGCGCGTAAAGCGGCGCCAGCCCGCCGAGCAGGCAGAGCGGATCGTCGCCACCGAGGTCGAGCACGCCAAGCGCTGCCTCGACATCGGCGACCGCCTTGTCGAGGATCGAGATAGCGACGACGTCGCCTTTTTCGGCATGTTCGAACACCTTGGGCGCGAAGCCGCCGAAGTCTCCGGGCTTGGCATTGGTGGTGAATTCGACCACATCCTCGGGATTGTTGCGGAAGATGGCGAGCATGGCCTGCGTCAGCGGCGATCCCTGGCGGATGCCGTCATAGGCGAGCAGCGTCTGTTCGAGCAGGTCGCGGCCGATGCGGGCGCCGCTGCCCTGGTCACCGACCTGGAACCCCCAGCCGCCGATGGCGCGCGACTTGCCTTGTTTGCGTGCCATATAGGCGGTGCCGGTGCCTAGTATGGCCATGGCGCCGTCGCCGGAGCCAACCGCGCCTTCCAGCGCGATCTCGGCGTCGGTCTCGACACGGCTGATGCGGAACGGCAGGATCGCTTCGAGCTGCTGCCGGTAGGTGCCGACATTGGCTCCGGCTAGGCCGAGAATGGCCGGAGTTTGCGCGATCAGTCCCGGATCTCTGCCCGCGGCGACAAAGGCTTGCTGCGCCGCGTCGACGATATTCGTCCTGGCGCCGGTGAGATCGGTGCGGATGTTGGCGGCACCGCTTTTGGCGCGGCCGAGGACGATGCCGTCGACCGTTGCAAGGGCCGCCCTGCAGCTGGTGCCGCCGCCATCGATGCCGAGCACGAATTTCACGCGATTTCTCCTCCGGGCGGATAATACCAATAAAATACCAATAGCCAAGGGATTAATTTCCGTTTCAAAAAAGTTAAGGCGTAGTTTGTTGGAAAATCAGCCAATTTCGTTCGCAAGCCCGCACCGCCGCAAGGATTTCATTTAATGCGTGTGGACAAGTGGTATTTTTTTGGTATGGTTTTCTCGATTGGAGGAAAGCGGATGGCCGAAACGCGCACCGAAGCGCTTCACCAGAATGCCGAGGGACTGGATATCCAGGCCCCCGAAGCCGTCCTTTCCTCTTTGGCCAACGCACAGATCGAGGCCGCCAAGGCCGTGCATGGCGCCATTCCTGCCATTGCCGCGGCGGCCGAAATCATCGCAAGCAGACTGAAAAGCGGCGGCAAGCTCGCCTATGCGGCTGCCGGCAGTTCGGGCCTGATGGCACTGGCCGATGCGCTTGAGCTGCCGGGCACTTTCGGCATCCAGCGCGACCGTATCGCCATCCTGATCGCCGGCGGCGACGAGGCCTTCAAGACACTGGCCGGCGGGCCGGAGGACGACACCGAGGAAGCTTCGGTATCGGTCGCCGCTGCCCGCATCGGCAAGGGCGACTGCCTGATCGCCGTCTCGGCCAGCGGCTCGACACCTTATGCTGTCAGGGCGATCGAGGACGCCAGGCGCCGCGGTGCGGCGACCATTGCCATCGCCAACAACAGGGATGCGCCGCTGCTGCGGCTGGCCGACATCGCCGTCCTGCTCGAAACGCCGCCGGAGCTGATCGCCGGCTCGACGCGCATGGGCGCAGGCACCGCCCAGAAGATCGCGCTCAACATGCTGTCGACGCTGGCCGCTATCCATCTCGGCCATGTCCACGACGGCTACATGGTCAACCTGATGGCCGACAACATCAAGCTGCGCGACCGCGCCGCACGCATCGTGGCCGCCGTCAGCGGGCGCGACAAGGACGAGGCGGCGCGCCTGCTCGAAAAGAGCGGCGGTGTCGTCAAGACCGCCATTCTGCTCGCCGCCGGCGCCGCCAGCGCCGATGCGGCCGAGAAGATATTGGAAGGGACCGGCCACAAGCTGCGGCCAGCCCTTTCCGCGATCGAGGGGAGCAAGGGGCGCAATGCCTCTGTTCTCATCAAAACCGAACCTGAAAAAGGTCAACAGGGAGACTGAGCATGACAACGAAGCTACTGACGGCACTTCTTTTCGGCACCAGCATTCTCGGCTCCGCCGGGGTGGCTTATGCCGACGACGTAACGCTCAACATCGAAAGCTGGCGCGGCGACGACCTTGCCATCTGGAAGGACAAGCTGATCCCGGCCTTCGAAGCCAAGAACCCGGGCATCAAGGTGGTGTTCGCGCCGTCGGCGCCAACCGAATATGACGCCGCCCTCGGTGCCAAGCTCGCCGCCGGCTCGGCCGGCGACCTGATCACCTGCCGCCCGTTCGACAAATCGCTGGAACTGTTCAAGAAGGGCAATCTTGCCGATATCTCGACGCTGCCCGGCATGGAGAACTTCTCGCCAGTGGCCAAGGCGGCCTGGCAGACCGACGACGGCAAGGTGAGCTTCTGCGTGCCGATGGCATCGGTCATCCATGGCTTCATCTACAACAAGGACGCCTTCGACAAGCTCGGCATCAAGGTGCCGACGACCAATGAGGAGTTCTACCCCGCGCTCGACAAGATCAAGGCCGACGGCACCTACATCCCGATGGCGATGGGCACCAAGGACCTCTGGGAAGCGGCGACCATGGGCTACCAGAACATCGGCCCGAACTACTGGAAGGGCGAGGAAGGCCGCCTGGCGCTGATCAAGGGCGAGCAGAAGCTCACCGATCCGCAGTGGGTCGAGCCCTTCAAGGAGCTGGCCAAGTGGAAGGACTATCTCGGCGACGGCTTCGAGGCGCAGACTTATCCGGACAGCCAGAACCTGTTCACGCTCGGCCGCGCCGCCATCTACCCGGCCGGCTCGTGGGAGATCGGCCTGTTCAACACGCAGGCGCAGTTCAAGATGGGTGCCTTCCCGCCGCCGGTGCAGAAGGCCGGCGACACCTGCTACATCTCCGACCACACCGACATCGGCATGGGTCTCAATGCGGCTTCGAAGAATGCGGATGCGGCCAAGACCTTCCTGTCCTGGGTGGCCTCGCCGGATTTCGCCACCATCTACGCCAACGCGCTGCCGGGCTTCTTCAGCCTGAACAACACCCCGGTGAAGATGGAAGACCCGCTGGCCCAGGAATTCGTCTCCTGGCGCGGCAAGTGCAAGTCGACGATCCGCTCGACCTACCAGATCCTGTCGCGCGGCACGCCGAATCTCGAAAACGAGACTTGGGTTGAATCGGCCAACGTCATCAACGGCACCGACACGCCGGAGGCTGCCGCCAAGAAGCTGCAGGACGGCCTCGACAGCTGGTACAAGCCGGCGAAGTAAGAGCGCGGCGAAGCGTTGTCTCCCCCCTCGAGGGGGAGATGTCGCCGAAGGCGACAGAGGGGGTCGGTCGAGGCAGGCCGCGGCTTGATCGTTGCTGAAAGGCGCGGTCGAACGACGATGGCGCGCTGCCTCGGCCGACCCCACCCGCCTCGCTTCGCGAGGCACCCTCCCCTCGAGGGGGAGGGAGGCGCCGTGCCCTTTGACGGCAATAGCAAGACCTGATCGGCGGGGACCGAACGCATGGCCGCAGCACCGAAAAGACCGTTCCGCTGGCATATCGGCGTTTTCCTGGCGCCGGCGTTGCTGGTCTATACGGCGATCATGATCCTGCCGCTGGCCGGCACGCTGCAGCTTTCCTTGTTCCGCAACATCAACCAGTCGCAGGTCTTCGTCGGACTGGAAAATTTCCGCATGCTGTTCGGTGATCCCAACTGGTCGGTCAATTTCTGGAACGCGCTCAGGAACAATGTCTGGTTCTTCATCATCCATATGCTGGTGCAGAACCCGATCGGCGTCCTTTTGGCAGCACTTCTGTCCAGCCCCAGGCTGCGGTTTTCCGCCTTCTACCGCACGGCGATCTTCGTGCCGACGATCCTGTCCTTCGTCATCGTCGGCTTCGCCTGGAAGCTGATCCTGTCGCCGCTATGGGGCGTGGCGCCGCATATGATGGACCTTGTCGGCCTGAAAAGCCTGTTCACGCCTTGGCTCGGCAAGGCGCAATACGCGCTGACCGCGCTCAGCCTGATTTCAGTCTGGCAGTTCGTCGGCATCCCGATGATGCTGATCTATGCGGCATTGCTGTCCATCCCCGAAGAGGTGATCGAAGCGGCCGAATGCGACGGGATCACCGGCATGGCGCAATTCTGGAAGATCAAGCTGCCGCTCATCCTGCCGTCGATCGGCATCATCTCGATCCTGACCTTCGTCGGCAATTTCAACGCTTTCGACCTGATCTACACCGCGCAAGGCGCGCTGGCCGGGCCGAACTATTCGACCGATATTCTCGGCACCTTTCTCTACCGCGCCTTCTTCGGCTTCCAGCTGCAGGTCGGCGATCCCAACATGGGCGCGGCGATCGCCACCATGATGTTCCTGATCATCCTCGGCGGCGTCTGCGTCTATCTGTTCCTCGTGCAGACGCGCTTGCGTCGCTACCAGTTTTAGGGGAGCGTGACCATGAGCACCGCAACCCGCTCGCTGCCCCGCACCATAGGCGCCCACGCGATCCTTCTGACCTACACGGCGATCGCGCTGTTTCCGGTGATCCTCGTGATAATGAATTCGTTCAAATCACGCGCCGGTATCTTCGGCGCGCCGCTGACGCCGCCGACGCCAGGGACCTTCGACCTGATCGGCTACACCACGGTAATCGGCCAAGGCGATTTCATCCACTATTTCCAGAACAGCCTCGTCGTCACCGTCGCCTCGCTGTTCTTCGTGCTTTTGTTCGGCGCCATGGCTGCCTTTGCGCTGTCGGAATACCGCTTCCGAGGCAATTCGCTGATGGGGCTTTACCTCGCGCTCGGCATCATGATCCCGATCCGCCTCGGCACCGTCGCCATCCTGCAGCTGATGGTGGCGAGCGGACTGGTCAACACACTGACGGCGCTGATCCTGGTCTACACGGCGCAAGGTCTGCCGCTCGCCGTCTTCATCCTGTCGGAATTCATGAAGCAGGTCTCCGACGATCTGAAGAATGCGGGCAGGATCGATGGCCTGTCCGAATACACCATCTTTTTCCGGCTGGTGCTGCCGCTTGTGCGCCCATCGATGGCGACGGTCGCGGTCTTCACCATGATCCCGATCTGGAACGATCTATGGTTCCCGTTGATCCTGGCGCCGTCGGAGGAAACCAAGACGGTGACGCTGGGCGCGCAATTGTTCCTCGGCCAGTTCGTCACCAACTGGAATGCCATCCTGGCCGCACTTTCGCTGGCGATCATGCCGGTGCTGATCCTCTACGTCATTTTTTCGCGGCAGCTGATCCGCGGCATCACTTCGGGAGCGGTCAAGTGAGTGAGGGTCGGGACGCGATCATTCGAGGCCTCACCGAGTCGGCAAGCCGCTATGGATTCCGCGGCGTTCGCCAAACAAACTATTATCGCGAATGGCCGGAAACGGTCTGCGTGCTCAACCTTCAGAAGTCTTCCTGGGGACCGCAGTTCTATCTCAATGCAGCTGTCTGGCTGACTCGGTTCGGGATCGAGCGTCGGCCGAAGGAATACAACTGTCATATCATCTGGCGGGTCAACTCCCTGATGGTTAGCGAGCAATCCAAGGCATTCACCGAGGCGCTGGATCTGGATCGTCCGTTGCCGGACGACCGGAGGTCTTCTCTGATCAAAGAGGGTGTCGATACATACGGGTTCGGACTTCTGGCACGTTGTGAAAGCGAAAAGGCTGCTCTGCAGATCGCCAGTGAGTATGGATCGAGTATTAGGATGGACCTGAAAGCCTGCGCTCTACAAAAGGCAAACTGAAATGGACCAGCCCCTTCGCGTTGTCGTCGCCGGCCTCGGCAATATGGGGCGTAGCCATGCGCTGGCCTATCACACCAATCCGGGATTCCAGATCGCCGCACTGGTCAACCGCTCCGATGTGCCGCTGGCGGAAGGGCTTTCGACCTACGCCATCCGGCGTTCATTCGACGAGGCGCTGCGTGACGAAAAGCCCGATGTCGCTTGCATAGCCACCTATTCCGACAGCCATGCCGATTATGCGGTCAGGGCATTCGAGGCCGGCTGCCATGTCTTCGTCGAAAAGCCGCTGGCAACGACGGTCGCCGATGCGGAACGCGTCGTCGCGGCAGCCAAGGCCAACGGCAAGAAACTGGTGATCGGCTACATCCTGCGCCACCACCCGTCCTGGATCAGGCTGATCGCCGAGGCGCGGAAGCTCGGCGGCCCTTACGTGTTCCGCATGAACCTCAACCAGCAATCCTCCGGCCATACCTGGGAGACGCATAAGCAGCTGATGCAAACGACGTCGCCGATCGTCGATTGCGGCGTGCATTATCTCGACGTGATGCTGCAGATCACCGACGCCAGGCCGGTCGAGGTGCGCGGCATGGGGCTGCGGCTGAGCGACGAGATCGCACCGTCGATGTACAATTACGGGCACCTGCAGGTGCTGTTCGACGACGGTTCGGTCGGCTGGTACGAGGCCGGCTGGGGGCCGATGATTTCGGAGACGGCTTTCTTCGTGAAAGACGTGATCTCGCCCAATGGCTGCGTGTCGATCGTCATGAAGGAGGGCGCCAGGTCCGACGACATCGACACCCACACCAAGACCTCGACCATCCGCCTGCACAGCGCTGCGACCGGCGCGGACGGCAAGTTCGCCAAGCCGGACGAGATGCTGTCAATGCAAGGCGAGCCCGGCCATCAGGACCTCTGCGACCTGGAACAGGCGTTTGTGCTGAAGGCGATCCGCGAGGATCTGGACTTGACCCGCCACATGGACGACGCGGTGAAGTCGCTCGCCGTCTGCCTTGCAGCCGACGAGAGCGTGCGCAGCGGCCTCGCCGTGAAACTCTAGAACAGGGACTAAGCCGTGGGCTCGCTGAACATCGAGAACGTGAAAAAGGCCTTCGGGCCGGTCGAGGTGCTGAAGGGTATCAACCTCGAGGTGACGGATGGCGAGTTCGTCGTCTTCGTCGGTCCATCCGGCTGCGGGAAATCGACGCTGCTGAGGGTTATTGCCGGGCTGGAGGACTCGACCTCAGGCCGCGTGGTCATCGACGGCCACGACGTCTCCGCAACGCCGCCGGCCAAGCGCGGCATCGCCATGGTGTTCCAGACCTATGCGCTTTACCCGCATCTGACGGTGAAGAACAATATGGGTCTCGGCCTCAAGCAGGCCGGCACGCCGGCGGCGGAGATCGACCGCCGCATCGGCATCGCTTCCTCGATGCTGTCGCTGGAGCCCTATCTCGAAAGGCGGCCGGCCGAATTGTCCGGCGGCCAGCGCCAACGTGTCGCCATCGGCCGCGCCGTGGTGCGTGAGCCCAAGCTTTTTCTGTTCGACGAGCCATTGTCGAACCTCGATGCCGCGCTGCGCGTCAACACCAGACTGGAGATCGCGCAATTGCATCGCCGGCTGAAGGCCACGATGATCTATGTCACCCACGACCAGGTCGAGGCGATGACGCTGGCCGACAAGATCGTCGTCCTCAATGCGGGCAGGATCGAGCAGATCGGCGGCCCGATGGAGCTATACAATTCGCCGGCTAACGAGTTCGTGGCCGGCTTTATCGGCTCACCAAAGATGAATTTCGTCGACGGTGCCAGGCTTGGCGAAACGGCAAAGACCATCGGCGTCCGTCCCGAACATTTGACGGTGGATCCCAAATCCGGCGCCTGGAAAGGCACGGTCGTCCATGCCGAGCACCTTGGCGCCGACACCAATCTCTATCTCGACTGCGAGAAGGCCGGCTTGATCACCGTGCGCATTTTTGGCGTCTATAACGCCGAACCTGGTGCCACGCTCTATGCGACGCCGGATCCGGCGAAGACATACCGGTTTGGAGCCGATGGGAAGGTGATGAAGTAGCGCCCCTCTTCCTTCTCCCCTTGTGGGAGAAGGTGGATTGGCGCGCAGCGCCAAGACGGTTGAGGGGTGTTGGAAGGATCGCCGTCGGTGCCAAGCTGGAACACCCCTCATCCGTCGCCTTCGGCGACACCTTCTCCCACAAGGGGAGAAGGAAGAGCGCCTACAAATCCGCCTTGAACGTCTGCTTCTGGATACCCAGCCCTTCGATACCGAGCTCGACCACATCGCCGGGCTTCAGGAACACCGGCGGCTTCATGCCGAGGCCGACGCCGGGCGGCGTGCCGGTCGAGATGATGTCGCCGGGGTGCAGCGACATGAACTGGCTGAGATAGGAGACGAGATAAGCGACGCCGAAGACCATGGTCTTGGTCGAGCCGTTCTGCATCGTCTTGCCGTTGACCGTCAGCCACATCGGGATGTTCTGCGGGTCCTTGACCTCGTCCTTTGTCACCAGCCACGGACCGATCGGCCCGAACGTGTCGCAGGACTTGCCCTTGGTCCACTGGCCCTGGCGCTCGGCCTGGAAGGCGCGCTCGGAGACGTCATGCGCGATGCAGTAACCGGCGACATAGTCCAGCGCCTCGGCCTCGGTGACATATTTAGCGGTCTTGCCGATGACCACGCCGAGCTCGACTTCCCAATCGGTCTTGACCGAGCCGCGCGGGATCAGCACGTCGTCGTTAGGCCCGACAATAGCCGAGCTTGCCTTCATGAAGATGATCGGCTCCGGCGGCACGGTGGCGCCGGTTTCGGCGGCGTGGTCGGAATAGTTGAGGCCGATGCAGATGAATTTGCCGGTGCCGGCGACGCAGGCGCCGATGCGCGGCTTGCCGGAAACCGCCGGCAGCGATTTCACATCGAGCTTCGATAATGTCTCGAGCGATGCCGGGTCAAGCGCCTTGCCGGCAATGTCGGTGACATGGGCGGAGAGGTCGCGGATCGTTCCATCGGCATCGAGCAGGCCGGGGCGTTCGCTCCCCGCCTCGCCATAGCGCAGCAGTTTCATGCAGTTTTCTCCCAGTTGCGACCAGAGGCCGTTTGCAAACTCGCTCCGCTGCGGCGAATGGCGTGGGTTTCGAGAACCGGAGCGGAGCGTACTTAAAGTACGTGAGCCTAGGCAAGCACAGACGCCGCGTCAGGCGCCCGGCGGAATAGGATTTTCAGACTCCTAGATCGACCAGCCACCGTCGATATTATAAGCCTGCCCCGACGTATAGGTGGCGCCGGCCAGATAGACGGCGAGATCGGCGATTTCCTCTGGCGTGCCGAGGCGGCCCATCGGCTGGCGGGCGATGAAGGCGGCGCGGGCTGCGTCGTAGTCGCCCTGCGCATGCATGCGGTCCTGCAGCGACGGGCTTTCGACCGTACCCGGGCAGATCGCATTGCAGCGTATGCCCTTGCCGACATAGTCGGCGGCGACCGACTTGGTCAGGCCGATGACGGCTGCCTTGGTCAGGCCATAGACGAAGCGGTTCGGCACGCCCTTGGTCGAACTGGCCAGCGACGCCATGTTGATGATCGAGCCGTCGCCGCGCTCCAGCATGCCGGGCAGCACGGCGCGGATGGTGCGGATCATCGAGCGAACATTGAGATCATAGGCAAAGTCGAGATCGCCGTCCTTCATCTCGAGGATCGAGCCGGAATGGACGAAGCCGGCGCAATTGAACAGCACGTCGACGGCGCCGATCTCGGCAAAAGCAGCGTTCACCGCCTCGTCGTTCAGCACGTCGAGCTTGCGGGTCTTGATACCGGGCGTCTTGCCGAGATCGGCGAGCACCACCTCGTTGATGTCGGTGGCATGGACGACGGCGCCGGCCTTGGCGAACGCCAGCGCGCTCGCCCGGCCGATGCCTTGCGCCGCCGCCGTGACGACAACGATTTTGCCTGTCAGATCCGCCATGCTTTTCTCCTCGCCCGTCTGTGGTCGTTCGGCTTTTTACCGGCACAAGGCCGGGGCGCAATGTGCCAGACGGGCACTACCATCCCGCCTGTTTCGAAATTCGCCTGCCAGCCAAATGTTTTTTCTCGGTAAAGAACATTTTTTGGCGCGTCAAGCCCGGACGTCCCTCCCGGACACTCAGTCGCCGTAGGGCACCCAGACGTTCTTGACCTCGATCACACGGCGCAGCAGGGCATCGCCGGCTGCTTCGTTTGACGCCCAGTCGAGGCTGTGGCCGTTGCCGGTCCAGACGCGTTTGAGATTACCGATGGACTCGGCCTCGGCCTTGGCGCAAGTCTCGGCATCGGCGAATACCCAGAGCCCGTCGACATCGTCATGCTTGGCCAATACGCCGGCAAGCTCGGCGCTACGGCCGGTGACGATATTGATGGCGCCGGCCGGAACGTCGGAATATTCGATGACCTGGTAGAGGTCGGTGGCAAGCAGCGGATATCTTTCGGACGGCACGGCGACCACGGTGTTGCCCATGGCGAGCGCAGGCGCCACCAGCGAGATCAGGCCGAGCAAAGGCGCATTGTCCGGCGCGACGATACCGACGACGCCGACCGGTTCGTGCAGTGCCAGTGTGACGGCGCGGGCTGGCGGCTGGTGGACGCGGCCCTCGAATTTGTCGGCCAAGCCGGCATAGAGGAACAGGCGCTCGATCGACAGCTCGACCTCGTCACGCGCCGCCTTGGCGGTCGCGCCGGTGAGCTGGATCAAACGGGCTGCAAACTCGTCGGCGCGGCCGGAAAGGTTTTCGGCCAGGTAGTAGAGCACCTGGCTGCGGTTGTAGGCGGTCGCCTCCGGCCAGGCCTTGCAGGCGCGCGCGGCCGCGATGGCGTCACGGATATCCTTGCGGTTGCCGAGCCCGACGTCGCCCGCAAGCTTGCCCTTGGCGGTGGCGACGGCGAAGGAATAATTTCCGTCCGGCCGGACCTGTTTGCCGCCGATGAACAGCTTTGCCGTGCGGTCGATGGCGCCACCTTCCACCTGCTCGACCGGTTGGGCCGAAGACGTTGCCGGTTTGATGATCGGGCCAAGCGGCAGTTTTGCCGAGAGATATTCGAACATGCCCTCGCGCCCGCCTTCGCGGCCAAAGCCGCTCTCGCGATAGCCGCCGAAGCCGCAGGCGGCGTCGAACATATTGGTGCCGTTGACCCAAACGACGCCGGCCTTCAGCTGCGGCGCGACGTGCAGGGCAAGATTGATGTTCTCGCTCCACACTGAAGCGGCCAAGCCATAGCGTGTGTTGTTGGCGAGCTCGATCGCTTCCTCGGTGTTGCGGAAGGTCATGGTGGCCAGCACCGGCCCGAACACCTCTTCCTGTGCCAGAATGTTAGCCGGCGAAACACCTGTCGCCAGCGTTGGCAGATGGTAATAGCCCGAGGCGGGCAACGCTGAGTCCGGCTGCCAGCAGATCGCGCCCTGCTTGGCGCCTTCTGCGATCAGGCCCTTGACGCGATCGAGCTGGGTCAAGTCGACCAGCGGGCCGATATCGGTGTTCTTGTCGAGCGGGCTGCCGACCCGCAGCCGGCTCATCCGCGTCTTGACCTTGGCGATGAAGGCGTCGGCGATGCCTTCCTGCACCAGAAGGCGCGAGCCGGCACAGCACACTTGGCCCTGGTTGAACCAGATGCCGTCGACCAGACCTTCGACTGCGCTGTCGAGGTCGGCATCCTCGAAAACGATAAAGGCCGACTTGCCGCCAAGCTCCAGCGACAGTTTCTTGCCCGAGCCGGCCGTGGCCTTGCGGATGATCTTGCCGACCTCGGACGAACCGGTGAAGGCGATCTTCTGGACGCCGGGATGGTTGACGATGGCCGCGCCCGCCTCCGGCCCGCCCTGGACGATGTTGACGACGCCTTTCGGCACGCCGGCGCGTCGGCAGATCTCGGCAAAGAGGATCGCGGTGAGCGGCGTGAATTCCGCGGGTTTGAGCACCACGGTGCAGCCCGCGGCGAGCGCCGGCGCGATCTTCCAGGCGAGCATCAAGAGCGGGAAATTCCACGGGATGATCTGGCCGACGACGCCGACGCCCTTATGGCCGGGAAAATCCCTGTCCAGCGCCTGCGCCCAGCCGGCATGATGGATGAAATGGCGGATGGCCAGCGGCACGTCGATGTCGCGGCTTTCGCGGATCGGCTTGCCATTGTCGATTGTCTCAAGCACGGCGAACAGCCGTTGGTGACGTTGCATGGCGCGGCCGATGGCATAGAGCACTTTGGCTCGGCTGTAGCCGGTGCTGGCGCTCCATTTCGGCAGCGCTTTTGTGGCGGCCGAAACCGCCGCGTCGATATCGGCGGCACCAGCGTCCGACACCTTGGCCAGCAGCTTTCCCGAGGACGGTTCGCTGGTGTCGAAGGTTTTGCCTCCGCTGGCTGCCTTCCAGTCGCCGCCGATGAACAGCGCTTTGCCGAAATCCCGCGCGGCAAGCCACCCATCGGCCTCGTTGCGGGCTTCCGGCGCCGGCCCGTAATCCATGGCGTGATAGCGTTCGAGAATGTTCATGAAGCGCTCCGAATCACGCCATCGCGTGGCGATGATTGGCCGAGTAGTGGCCGGTCAGATGATGCTCGAGCTGGCGCTCGATGTCGGTCAAAAGGCTCGATGCTCCGAAGCGGAACAGCTCCGGCTCCAGCCACGGCCGGCCCAGTTCTTCTTTCATCAGCACCAGCCAATCGAGCGAGGCTTTTGCCGTGGAAATGCCGCCGGCCGGCTTGAAGCCGATGAGATAGCCGGTTTCCTCGAAATAGGCGCGGATGGCGCGCACCATGGCAAGGCCGACCGGCAGCGTCGCGTTGACGCTTTCCTTGCCGGTCGAGGTCTTGATGAAATCTGCACCCGCCATCATCGCCACCATCGAGGCGAGCATGACGTTGCGCAGCGTCGCGAGGTCGCCGGTGCCGAGGATCACCTTCAGATGCGCCTCGCCGCAAGCGGCGCGCATCGAGACAATCTCGTTATAGAGCTCCTGCCATTTCGCCCCGAATACCAGGCCGCGCGGGATGACGACGTCGATCTCGTCGGCGCCGTCGCGGACCGATGCTTCGATCTCCTGCAGACGTGTCGAAAGCGGTGCAAGGCCATGCGGGAAAGCCGTGGAAACGGCGGCGACATGGACGCCGCTGCCGCGCAGCGCCTCGACGGCAGTAGCGACGAAGGGATGATAGACGCAGACCGCCGCCGGGCGGATCTTTTCACTGGCAATGCCGAGCCCCTCGGCAATGTCGCGGCGGAACGGGTTGACCGCCTTGGCACAGAGCCGGCGCACGCGCTCTTCCGTGTCGTTCGAGTTCAGCGTCGTCAGGTCCATGCAGGCGACGGCGCGCAGCAGCCAGGCGGCCTGGTTATCGGCCTTGATCGAGCGTCTTTTGGTCAGGCTGGCGACGCGGCGTTCCAGCGCCGAGCGGTTGACGCTGCGCATCGATTCCATGAAGCCGAGATCGAGCCTCATGCCGGGATTACGAGCAATGCCATGGGCCTGCGGCATCGGCGCATTGGCGGCGGGCCGCGCCGGCAGCGGCGTGATCTTGGACGTGCCGAGATCGGTTTCGCGAATTGTGCTGCTCATCTCCTGCCCCTTGTTCAGCGACTTATGCCGAAGATAGACCGTGAAGCAGCGCTTCACGAGTCCTTCAAGCGGTCATAGCGGAAAAAGGCAGTCAAGGCAGCCGATTTTTGACCGTATGATCAAAATCGGGGTCGCAAACCAGTGGCTGAATTGCCGCGGCTCTAGCCGACGAAGGCGCGCTCGACGACGAAGCTTGCCGGATGATGCAGCGAGCCTTCCTGGAAGCCGTGGCTTTCAGCCAGCTCCTTGACGTCCTTCAGCATATGCATCGAGCCGCAGATCATGATGCGGTCGGTCTCGGGATCGAGCTTGTCGATGCCGAGATCGGTGTAGAATTTGCCCGAGCCGATCAGCGCGGTGATGCGGCCCATGCGCTCGGAGGTCTCACGCGTCGTTGAATTGTAGAGCGTGACGCGGCCACCGGTCAGCTCGCCGATCAGCGGATCGTTCTCCAGCGCCGCCACCAACTCCTGGCCGTAGGTGAGTTCAGCATTGTCGCGGCAGGTATGGGTCAGGACCACCTGCTCGAACTTCTCATAGGTGTCGGGATCGCGCAGCAGGCTGGCGAAGGGCGCAATGCCGGTGCCGGTCGAGATCATGAACAGGCGCTTGGCCGGCGTCAGCGCGTCGACCACCAGCGTGCCGGTCGACTTCTGCCGCATGATGACGGTGTCGCCGATCTGGATCTTCTGCAGCTCCGAAGTGAGCGGGCCGTCCGGCACTTTGATCGAGAAGAACTCGAGTTCGTCGTCCCAGGCAGGGCTGGCGATCGAATAGGCGCGGAACACCGGCTTCTCGGCATTTGGCAGGCCGATCATGACGAACTCGCCGGAGCGGAAGCGCAGCGACTGCGGCCGGGTGATGCGGAACGAAAACAGCCGGTCGGTATAGTGCTTCACCGAGACGACGGTTTCGGCATAGACATTGGCCGGTATCGGGAACTGCAACGGCCGGGCGCCGGCAGTGTTGAACGCGGATGTGGTGTTCATCAAACCTAACCTTCCGGGCCGGCTCAGCGCCCGCGCCAAATCTTCACCTGCGCGCCCGAACCGGTCAGGTTCCAGCGTGCCGTTTGCACACTCCGAAGCGGTAAGCTCTTGTGTCCGGAATTTATTAGTATACAAACGATATTTGCGTCAAGACGCCGCCGTAAAACAGCTTTCCAAACTGAGGCATGTAAGCAGTTCGGGCATTTCGGGTTTCGACAATGGAACAGAATTTTTCGGCGCAAGCTCTGGATTCGGCGGGCAGTGTCGTCGCCGGCATCGATGTCGGCGGCACCTTTACCGACCTGCTTCTGATCGACGGCCGTAACGGTGGCCGGGTGCATATCGCCAAGACCCCGACCACGGTCGACAACCAGGCTTTCGGCGTCGTTGCTGCGCTTGGTGCCACCGGCTTTCCGATCGACGGCATCGACCTTATCGTGCACGGCACGACGACCACGACCAACGCGGTGCTGGAGCGCCGGCTGGCAAAGACCGGCATGATCACCACGCGCGGCTTTCGCGACGTCATCGAGCTTGGCCGGCGGACACGGCCGCAAGCCTACGGCATGACAGGCACCTTCGTGCCGATCATTCCGCGCAATCTGCGGCTCGAAGTGTCGGAGCGGGTCGAAGCCTCGGGCGCGGTGCGCGTCCCGCTCGACGAGGCCGAGATGCGGGCAGCGATTTCAGAACTGATCGAAGCCGGCTGCGAATCCCTCGTCATCCATTTCCTGCATTCCTATGCCAATCCGGCGCACGAGCGGCGCGCCGCCGAGATCGCCGCCGAGCTTTGGCCGAACGGCTACATCACGACAGGCCACGCCCTGCTTTCGGAAGCGCGCGAATTCGAGCGCGGGGTGACCGCGTCGGTCAATGCCTCGGTGCAGCCCATCCTCGAACGCTACGTCGAACGGCTGCGCAAGGAGCTGGCGTCAAAGGGCTACGCCCGCGACTTCCTGATCATGAACGGCAACGGCGGCATGATCTCGGCCCGCTTTGTCACACGTGAGTCGGCCAAGACCGTCATGTCGGGACCCGCCTCCGGCGTCATTGCCGCCGCCTACACCGGCAAGCGCGCCGGCTTCGAAAACCTGGTCACCTACGACATGGGCGGTACTTCGACCGACGTGGCGCTGATCCGCAATGCCGAGCCGGCGGTGTCGAACGAGATCGAGATCGAATATGCGATGCCGATCCATGTGCCGATGGTGGCGGTGCATACGGTCGGCGCCGGCGGCGGCTCGATCGCCCGCGTCGACGCGGCCGGCCTGATCCAGATCGGCCCGGAAAGCGCCGGCGCCAATCCCGGGCCAATCTGCTACGGACGCGGCGGCTTGGAGCCGACCATCACCGACGCCAATCTGGTGCTCGGCAGGCTAGCGCCGAAAAAGCTGCTGGCGGTGGAAAACCCGGTCACCGTCGAACGCGTCACAGGCATATTCGAGGACAGGATCGGCCGCGCCACCGGCCTGTCCGGCGTCGAGGCCGCGGGTGCGGTGCTGCGGCTCGGCAACGTGAAGATGGCCGGCGCCATCCGCATGGTTTCGGTATCACGCGGCCACGACCCGCGCGATTTCGCGCTGTTCGCCTTCGGCGGCGCCGGGCCGCTGCATGCGACGGCACTGGCGCGCGAGCTCGGCCTGCCCAAGGTGCTGGTGCCGGCGCGGCCGGGCATCACTAATGCGCTCGGCTGCGTCGTCGCCGACCTCAGGCACGACTTCGTCAACACGGTCAACCAGCCGGTGGCCAGTCTCGATGAAACCCAGCTTCACGCGACATTGGAACGGCACCGAAACGAAGGCGAAGAGCTGATCGGCAAGGAAGCGGTGAAGCCGGAAACGATCCGCGTCACGCATTCCGCCGACATGCAGTTCGTCGGCCAGACGCATATCATCAACGTGCCGCTGCCGTCGTCTGCGGTGACGCGCGAGGTACTGCAGCAACTGTTCGAGAAGGCCTATTTCGCGCGCTTCAAGGTCGAGTTGCCGGAAATCCGCGCCAATCTGGTCAACCTCAACACCTCGGTCACCGGCGTGCGGGCGGCGATCGATCTGTCCCGGCTGATCGACCCGGCTAGCCGCGCCAAGACGCTCGACGAGGCGCGGCGCGAAATCCGGCCGGTCTGGTATGGCGGGCGCTGGTACGACACGCCGGTCTACAGCAGGGAAAAGTTGCCGCTCGACGCCGTCATCGCGGGGCCAGCGATCCTCGAACAGATGGACGCGACCACCGTGCTCGAGCCCGGCGACCGGGCACGATCGGATGCCGATGGCAACATCATCATCGATATCGGTGAGGCCTGAGATGGAAAAACTCGACGCCATCACCCTTTCGGTCATCCAGGCGGCCCTGCAGCAGGTCTGCGACGAAATGGACCTGACGTTTTCGCGCGCCGCGTTCTCGCCTGTCATCGCCGAGGCCAATGACCGCTCCGACGGTATCTATTCGGCGCTCGATGGTTCGCTGATCGCGCAAGGCAGCCAAGGCCTGCCGGTGTTCGTCGGCGTCATGCAGTATTCGACCAAAACGGTGATCGAGATGATCGCCGACGGCCGCTGCCTGCCGCCCGAGCCAGGCGATATCTACATCGTCAACGATCCCTATCTCGGCGGCACCCATCTGATGGATGTGCGCTTCGCCATGCCGGTCTATCGCGGCGGCAAAATATTCTGTTGGCTGTCGAACACCGGCCACTGGCCCGACATCGGCGGTTCGGTGCCGGGCGGCTTCTCCGCCTCGGCAACGGCGGTCGAGCAGGAAGGTTTGCGGCTGCCGCCGGTGAAGCTGTTCAAGAAGGGCGTGCTCGATCGCGAAATCTACGCCATCATCTGCTCGAACATCAGGGTTGCCGACCAGCGCATCGGGGACATCCGGGCGCAGGCAGCAGCACTGCTGATCGGCCAGGACCGGCTCAACGGCATTCTAGATCGTTACGGAAATGAAACGGTTGTCGATGCGATCGCCGAATTGCGGCGCCGCGCCGCTGAACAGATGCGCGCCAACATATCGGCCATTCCCGATGGCATTTACAGCTCCGAAGCCTTCGTCGATTCCGACGGGGTGGTGAACGAGCCGCTGACCATCGCGCTTGCTGTGGAGAAACAGGGCGACACGCTCAGCTTCGACTTCTCGGGCTCGTCGAAGCCTTGTGCCGGGCCGATGAACAGCGTGCTGGCGACGACCTTGTCCTCGGTCTATCTCGCAATGCGCCATATTTTCCCCGATGTGCCGATTAGCGCCGGCGCCTTCGAGCCGCTGATCGTCAAGCGGCCGGAAGGCACTTTCCTCGACGCCAAATATCCGCGGCCGGTGTCGGGCTGCGCGGCCGAGGTTTCGCAGCGCATTGCCGAGGCGGTGTTCGCGGCGATGGTGCAGGCGCTGCCGGACAAAGTGACGGCGGCTCCGGCCGGCTCCAGCGGCAATTTCGCACTCGGCGGCAACGATCCGGCCCGCGGCCGCGATTATGTCATGTACCAGATCTCCGGCGGCGGCTATGGCGGCAATGCCGGTCACGACGGCCTGACCAATGGCTGCTCGACCATCGGCATTTCCAAGTCGCCACCGGTCGAAATCATGGAGCAGGCCTTCCCGGTGCTCTACCGCCACTACGCCCTGCGCGAAGGCTCGGGCGGCGCCGGCAAGCATCGCGGCGGTTTCGGGCTTGCCTATGAGGTCGAGATCCTGCGCGGCGACGCCCGCGCCTCCTTCGTCATGGACCATGGCCGCTTCGGCCCACAGGGCGCGCTCGGCGGCAAGGACGGCGCGGTCAACACGGTGACCGTGTTCCGCGACGGCAAGGAACATGTGCCGCCGCATCTGTCCAAGGAGCAGGACATCGCGTTGAAAGCAGGCGATCGCGTACGCGTCGGCACGCCGGGCGGCGGCGGCTACGGTGACCCGTGGCAGCGCGATCCGCAATTGGTCGCTCGGGATGTCAGGCTAGGGTACTATACCGCCGAGCAAGCCAGGGACATGTTCGGGATCAAATGAATCCACAAGACAAATTCAAATGCCGTGTCTGCGGCCTCGATCAATCTCCCGATCTGCCATGGGGCGAGAACGGCAAAGAACCCAGCTACATCATATGTTCGTGCTGTGGAGTGGAGTTCGGCTACGAAGACGACGGCCTCGGCAATTGTTTGTCAATTCGCCGGCATTGGGTGGAGGTTCGGCGCTGCAAGTGGTTCGCGTCGGAGGATCGGCCGCTCGATTGGGACATGCCCGCTCAAATCAGAGGTATTCCGTTAGCCTATAAAAGCGCAGAGGACGAGCAACTGATCCAGCTATATTTGCAAACCGGAGAGCCGCCTCTACAAGGCTTGGCGGCGCTGAGCGGGGTGGAGGAGCCGGACCGGCAGTGAGGGTCTCACCTGGTGCTGGCATATCGCCCAGACCGCTGCGCACAGCTATGCCCTGTGATCCAGCCTTGCGACCAGCCGGTCGCCGGCCCACTGGATGCCGCAGACCAGGACGATCAGGACGATGACCACGGCGATCATGACTGACGTCTCGAAGCGTTGGTAGCCGTAGCGGATGGCGAGGTCGCCGAGCCCGCCGGCGCCGATGGCGCCGGCCATGGCCGAGGCGCCGATCAGCGTCACCAGCGTCACCGTGAAGCCGGCGACGATGCCGGGCAGCGCTTCCGGCACCAGCACCTCGCGGATGATCGTCCAGCGGTTGCCGCCCATGGCGCGCGCCGCTTCGATCAGCCCGTGGTCAACCTCGCGCAGCGACACTTCGGCGATCCGCGCATAGTAGGGCGTCGCGGCGATCGACAGCGGCACGATCGCTGCCCAGGTGCCGATCGAGGTGCCGACGATCAGCCGCGTCACCGGGATCAGCGCAACCAGCAGGATGATGAAAGGCACCGAGCGGAAACCGTTGATGACCGCGCCGAGCGCACGGTTCACCCACAGGCTTTCGGCGATGCCGCCGCGGTCGGTGGCGACCAGCGCCAGGCCGAGCGGCAGCCCGAAAACCAGCGAGATGAGGCCGGAGGCGGCCGTCATCAGGATCGTTTCCCAGATCGAACGGACGAGAAGTTCAAACAGAACCGGCGACATAGCCAAGCACCTCCACCCGCGCCTGGCGGGCTCTCAAGAACGCGATCACCTCTGCCAGGTGAGCTTCATTGCTGCCGGCGACCGCCACGAACAGCGTCCCGACAGGCTGCTGCTGGACGTGATCGATGCCGCCATGCACGAGGCGGAACGAGCCGGGAACCGCCGCGGCAAGATCGGACAAAAGCGGGCTTCGCGCGGCCTCACCCGCCACGTCGATCCTGAGGATCGCCTCCACGCCGGCGTTCTGCGTTAGCCGGCTTGCGATCTCCGCCGGCAATTGTGGCCTGATGCCGCCGAGCAGGCTTTGTGTGATCGCCGACTTCGGGTCGGCAAACACCGGCCACACCGGCCCTTGCTCGACGATTTGTCCGGCGTCGATCACCGCGACACGATCGGCGATCGAACGGATCACCTCCATCTCATGGGTGATGAGAAGAATGGTCAGGCCAAGCTGCCGGTTGATGTCTCTGAGCAAGGCAAGGATGGAGCGCGTCGTCTCCGGGTCCAGCGCCGAGGTCGCTTCGTCCGACAGCAGCAGCGCCGGGCGCGCCGCAAGCGCCCGGGCAATGCCGACGCGCTGCTTCTGCCCGCCCGAAAGCGACGCCGGATAGGCTTTCGCCTTCTCCGACAGGCCGACGAGCTCCAGCAGCTCGGCAGCGCGCGCCAGGCGTTCGGCCCTGGGCCGGCCTTCGATCTTGAGCGGCAGCGCTACATTGTCTTCGACCGTCTTGGCGGACAGCAGGTTGAAATGCTGGAAGATCATGCCGATGCGCCGGCGCAGCGGCTGCAATTCGCGCTCGCCGAGCCGGCTGATGTCGCGGCCTTCGATGAAGACCTGTCCTGTATCCGGCCGCTCCAGGCCGTTCAGGCAGCGTATCAGCGTCGACTTGCCGGCGCCGCTGCGGCCGATGATGCCGAGGATCTCGCCCTGGCGCACGCTGAGCGATACGCCGTCCAGCGCCGCTGTTGCGCCAAAGCGGCGCTTCAGCTCGATGAGGCGTACGACATCGTCCGGTCCCGCGGGACGGCTGTCGGCGGGATGCACGGCTTCGGCGACCGGGGCGAAATGCTGGTTCATGAAAATTCCTGTTTTGGTGTCCCGCAAACGCGATCACGGTCCGCGTTGCAGCGCGGACCGCGTGATCATGCCGGGCTTCAGCGCCCAGTCGGGCTCGGCATCAATAGGCGCTGATGCCGGTTCCCTTGTAGACCCGGTCGAATTCGGCCTTCACCTTTTCGTTCTGATAGGAAGCGACCAATGTCTTCACCCAGGGCTGGTTTTCGTTGCCGGCCTTGACCGCGATGAAGTTGCGGTAGGGATTGTCGGCCACCGCCTCCTGGGCGATGCGGTTCTCCGGTGTTAGGCCGCTCTTAAGCGCCCAATCCGTGTTGACCACGGCCCCGTCAAGATCTTCCACCGAGCGCCCGACAATGCCAGCGTCAAGCTCCTTGACGACCAATTTCTTCGGGTTTTCAGCGATGTCGGTGGTCGTCGCCAGAATGCCGGTGCCTTCCCTGAGCTTGATTAGGCCCTCGCTCTGCAGGACGCGCAGTGCGCGGCCCTCATTGGACGGGTCGTTCGGCACGCCAATGACCGCGCCTTCGGGCAGGTCGGCAATCTTCGTGTACTTCTTGGAATAAAGGCCGATCGGCCAGACCCCGGTATAGCCGACCGGGACGATGTGATAGCCCTGCGTCTTGATCTGGTTGTCGAGATAGGGCTTGTGCTGGAAGGCGTTGGCGTCGATTTCGCCACGCTCGAGCGCTTCATTCGGCTGGGTGTAGTCGTTGAACACCACGGTCTCGACCGTCAGCCCCCTCTCCGCCGCCTGGGCGGTGACAACGCGCCAGACATCCTCGTCCTCGCCGCTCATGATGCCGACCTTGACCGCCGTCTTGTCTTCGGCGAACGACGGCGCAGCAAGGCCGACAATCGCAACCGCCGACGCGAAAAGTAGAGCCAGACCGGCGCGCCGGTTTATACTTGCGGAGAGAAATGAGCGCAAAGTGTTGGTGTTCCCAGACATGATCTATCCCGTCGGTTTCTGAAGTCGTTGCGGCCAAGGCGGAGTGCCAAGCCTTCCCGGCATCATCGGGAATGCTGACCGTCGGATCAAAGCACCGTATTTCCCGCGAAATGCCAAGCCAGGAATATTCTCTCAAAGTTTCGGGCCTGGCGAGCACAGGGCGTGCTGGGATCATGCGTTCTAAGCCGATCCTGGTTCGGAAATTGTCCGGACGTCGTCTCCGCTACGAGGCCCGCCATGCATCGGAACGGCGGGCCTTTCTGCATTCGAATTGCCCAGCACGGGCAGCAGTTTGGGATGTCGACAATGCAGGACGCGCCGCATGTCCCTTCAAAAAACGACGCGCATTGCTCACTGGATGACCTTCACGATCCTGCGTGTGCCCGGATCGACCAGGACGGTCTGGTTGTCGACGACGACGTAGCGGTATTTGACGTTGGGAACTTCATGAAGCTCGACGGTATCGGGCAGGGTCGAGCCGACATTGAGTTCCACGCCGGGAAGCTGGACGGACGCCAGAGGCTGCTTTTTCACATACTCGCGTACGATCGTCTCCTGCTGCGGTTCGATGATCACGTCCTGAGCGGCAGCGGCGCCAACACCCGCAAGCAGCAAGAACCCAGCCGCGGCTGCCGAAAGATGCATTCTCATGATCGTCTCCTTTCGTCGTGAGCCACCTCTGCGCTGCGCCGCGTCATGCTGTTCGCAGCGGGGTCGCTATAGGCCGGTAACGTCATCAGGTGGAGCTTGTTCCGCCACTCGGATCGCTTGCCGCTTCGCTCCATAAATTTGGAACAAAGTTTTTTAGCCGCAGTTTTACGCGGTGAAGGGACGCATTTTCCAAGGAGATCTCTCATGAAAGGCGTTCTGATCACCAGCATGCTAGCAATCAGCGTCAGCTGCGGGGCTGCACTTGCCCAGACGCAGCAGTCGACCGACGACCAGTCCGGCGCCAATTGTGCAGCCGGCACCGCCAATTGCCCAAACGGCGCCAAGATGGGCGAGCAGGCTCAAGGCAAGGCCGGCGCTGCGACTGATCAACAGGCGCAGGGCAAACCGAAGCTGAAGACCGACGAGCAAGCCCAAGGCAAGGCTGGCGCTACGACTGAACAGCAGGCCACGGGCAGCACCAAAATGAAGACCGACGAGCAAGCCCAAGGTAAGGCCGGAACCACCACTACCGAGCAGGCCCAAGGCAACACAAAAATGAAGACCGAGGAGCAGGCGCAGGGCAAGACTGGGACCACGACCACCGAGCAGACTCAGGGCAATGCCTCGACGCAGACGCAAGACCAGAGTTCGACCGCTTCCATCAGCAATGTGACCGTTGAACAGAAGACGGAGATCACGCAGGTCATCAAGGAAACGAACGTCCAACCCGTTTCCAGCGTCGATTTCGACATCTCCGTCGGTGTCGAGGTTCCGCGAAAGAAGGTCCGGCTGCATCGCCTGCCGGCGCGCATCGTCAAGATCGTTCCGGCTTACGAAGGCTATGAGTATTTCGTGCTCGCCGACGGCCGGATCGTCATCGTCGACCCGAATACCTACAAGATCGTGGTTATCCTGACCTAGTTGTGGCCAGACGGTTTGATTGAACAAAGGGTCCGTCGCGCAGGTCGCGTGGCGGGCCTTTCCTCATCTCCTCGCTCCGCGTGTGCTGCAAATCGCAGATCACGGTCCGTCCTCGGGGCGAGGAGTAAGCACGGTGTGATCGATGGCGTCGGGCAGGCATGGACCGGGCACGCAGCTTGTTCGGACTGACCCGGTGGTCATGCCATCGATATCCGTAACCAGCACCATTCGCGCGTAGTGCCGCGGCCACAGCGGTTCTCCAAACAGGACGAAGACGCCGCCAATCATCAAGGCCAGCAACATAAGTGCCGTCACATTTGCAAATATCTCGCCGTACCGCATGTAGGCAGCCTGTCCCGTTCGGAAAGCGATTTCAGCCTGTGACAGCGGCGACCAGGACGGCGCCGAAAGCCGGCGCTACTATCCTTGAGGCCTCGCGAATGCCGCCTTCCATTGGATATTCCGCGGAATAAGGGTGAATAACGGCACTCTCGGTGCTTTGTTCCCGGCCCGACGACAGCCGCTTCATTCATGCCGGGGCGTTTCCGTTGGCGAAGCCGCACGGTCTTCGCCCTCATTGATGCGCGGCAGCGAGATCCTTCACGTGACGTTCGTGCATTTGCAGCACCGGCAGCGTCTTCTTGGCAAACTCCTTCATCGCCGGATCGTCGCCGGAATTTGCGTAGGCGGAAAACAGCGCCACCGCTTCCTTATGTGCCTGGGTCTGCATGTCGATATATTTCGATTGGAAGCTGTCCCCGCTGGTCTCCTTGAGTTGGTCGAGCAGCGCCTGGTGCTTGGTGTCCAGCGACGGGCCGGCTGGCGCGGTGGCCGAAGTCGTCTGACCCCTGCTGAGCGCCGCCTTGAAGTCCTCGCCGGCCTTGGTGTGGTCCGTGACCATTTGCGCCGCGAATGCCTTCACGTCGTCGGCAGTCGCCTGCGTCTGCGCAAGCCGGCTCGATTCGATTTCGAATGTATTGGCGATGGGCACGGTCTTGACGAACGTCGCGGTGTCAACCTTGCTCATGGTGTCGGTCGTCAGAGGCGTCAGCGTCGCCGATTGAGCAAAAGCAGCCAAAGATGCGCCAGCCATCAGCGCTGCCGCAGTGATGGATAGAAGTGTTTTCATGGGAGTTCTCCGAGGCCGATGTCATCCCTCCGATGGCTCAACGCGGAAGCTGCGGCGAGGTTGCCTTGATCGCGGCGGCCAGAGCCGCCGCGACGCCAAACAAGGGTTTGGAAACGCAAAACAAAAGACGCCGGCTGCGTCCTGCAAAGTGTAACGCAAGCCACGGGATCGTACGGAATCGTACAAGCTCTTTCGCTTTGCCGCAGTCTTGCTATCGTTGGCCGGGAGAGATGGGTGGAGGCTTCCGTGGGGCAGATCAAGTCGCCGCTTGGAATCGGTATTGATACCGACAAAGCCGTCCATACCGTCATGGCCGACTACCATTCGGGCGATATTCTCTCGACCACCGTCGTCATAGCCGATTTGCGCAAGCGCTTTCCCTGGTTCCGGCAAACCGACGAGGAGCTGGTTGGCTTCATCGTCCGGGCGCTGGATGGTCGGGAGATCGCGGTCAGCTTCGACCACCGCGGCGGTTAGAGCGGTTCATCGTTTCACGGAAACGCTGAAACGCTCTATGGCTTTGTTTTGAAGCAATTCCGGACGGAAAACCGTTTCACTCTTTTCCTGGAATTGCTCTAGGCGGCTGATTTTGCGGCAAACTGACGAGGCCGCGGAGCCTATGCTCCACGGCCTCGTGAGGCTGTGATCACCGGGCGCTTACTTGCCGCAGTGGTTGTCGTTCACCGTCGGCGCCATCGTGCCCGGAGCCTTGCCGGTCGCATCGGGCATAGCCCCCTGCGGGCCCGGCGGGCAATTCCGGTCGGCATTCGAATTCGTCGTTGAGAAATCGCGAATGCTGTTGGTGATGGTCGAATCCGTGCCGGTGTCAGGGCCGCCATTATCCGGCACTACGACCGTCCGCCCGCTCCCGTCGGCAGCGGCTCCGGAGGGGTCGCCGACGTTCTGGGCCATCGCTGACGTGGCCAGACCGATCGTAAGCGCCGAAGCTGCGAGAATTTTCGTGAGCATGATGCTTCTCCTTTTTACGAGGGTCGTCGCGTTGCGACTACGAAAACAACCGTTCGGGCGGGCGAAGGTTCCGACAAATTCCCCATGAAATTCAGCATGTTCTCAGGTGTTCAACGCGGCCGCCATGCCATTCTCGGCTGGCATGCTTCTGTGGACTTTTCTGACGGCACAGCCCGGTATTTTGCTCGCCGCATGAGCGTACGCCTTACGTCCCGCCGGAACAGGAATGCTCCTTGTGAGTTCATACCTTTGTACGTTCATACCTTTGTACAATGCGACGCGCTGATGCGAATGGCGGCAGCGCAAACAAGGAGAGCAGACATCATGGGCCTTGGAACCATTCTCATCATTATCTTGGTCCTTGCCTTGCTTGGCGGCTTCAGCGGCTTGGGCGGCGGACCGTTCTATGGCACCGGCTATTACGGTGGTGGCGGCCTCGGCCTGGTGCTGCTTATCGTCATTATCCTGGTCCTGCTTGGGCGCATTTGATGCATGGCGCGCAAAAGCATGCCCTCGGGCTTGACCCGAGGGTGTGCAGCGGTTTTGTGATAACGACACGCATAAAACAAGAACCTAAAGCGCATCGCATGAGGCCGGTCGAACGCGACGCGCGTCACGCTCACAACCAAACGCCTGCCGCTTGGTAACAAGCGCCGGGCGTTTTGTCGTGACGAGACAAGATTTCCAAGATCCTTGGCCAACCAGGATCCTGGCTAAAAAGGGCGACCCGGTGCCGAAGCTTTCGGCACCGAGGACACCACCATAGCAGCAGCTTAGTGTTGGCGATCGGCGGCCAGCGCTTCTTTCAGATCGGCGCTGAGCACACCCTCGTTGAACAGCGACATGATACGGGCGGCCAACCGCTCGCGGACAGGACTGTCGTCCGCAACACCCAACTCGCGGCAGCAGTCGTCGAGCGCTTTTTTCAGCACGGTCAGTTCGGCTGGGGTTGCTGCACCTTGCATCGACATGCCATCCTCCCTTGAAAAGGGCGAAAGCGCGAAGCGTCTTTCAAGCGTCCACTCGCCATGTCTGTGTGGACGACTCCAATTCAATTAGCGCCGCTCTCGTCCAAACTCAATGTACGGAAATTACCAAGCAGACAGTTTGGGAACGACTGCCTTGCATCTGCATTGTTGCTGCGATCCAACCCACCCCTCATTTGGATCACTGGGCGTAGCCCACGACGCCCGAATGGAGCCCGTTGCATCCCTCGCGACGGGCTCTTTCGCGCCCGATGGTCTCAATTGTCGTTTTCGTACCAAACCGTCTTTGGTACGTTTCCAACTCTAACTTTCAGTCGGATGTTTTCGTAGGCAAGCGGCAGGAGAAACTGCCGTGCATCGATTCATTTTTTTATTTAGTAGGCTCCATACCTTCGAGTGCTTATATAAGCGTTATCGTCCGCAGGTTATACCGGGCGCGGACGGCTGGGAGATAAAAAAGCTCTTGCCCTGTTTTGGGCCCAGCTATGTCTGATCCAGCAATTTCCGATAGAACTCTATACAGAAACAAGCTGTTGCGCCGGATGAGCGCCGACGATTTCGCATCTCTCGAGCCGCACATCGAGCGCTGTTCGCTGGAGTTACGGCAATCGCTCGAAGTGTCCGGATCGCCGATCGAGGCCATTTATTTCCTCGAGGACGGCATCGGTTCGGTGGTTGCGAAAATGCCGAACGGCAGCGATGCGGAAGTTGGCCTGGTCGGCTTGGAAGGTATGACCGGCTCGGCCCTGATAATGGGCGACGACCGTACGGTCCATGATTGCTATGTGCAGCTGGCGGGAGAGGCCGCCAGGATCGACGCCGAGCCGTTCAAGGCGGCGCTGACGCAAAGCCCGACGCTGCGGCTGTTCTTGCTGCGCTACGTGCAATGTCTGCATGTCCAGACCGGCTATACCGCGCTGGTCAACGCGCGATCGAAACTTGAAGACCGGCTGGCGCGCTGGCTGCTCATGTGTGACGATCGGGTGGCCGGCGACCGGCTGGCGATCACTCACGAATTCCTGTCGATCATGCTCGGCGTAAGGCGTCCGGGTGTCACGGTCGCGCTCCAGCTGCTCGAGGGTCGAGGGCTCATCCGGTCCCGCCGCGGCGAAATTATCATCCGCGATCGCGATGGTCTCGTCGCACTGGCCGATGGCGGCTACGGCCTGGCCGAGGCCGAATATACCCGCCTGGTCGAGCATATCGGCGAGCGCTGACGACGCTTTCCTCGCCGCTTGCTGCGGCAGGTCGAAGCCCGTTGCGGCACTACACAGCGGGTCCGAAAAAATTTTCAAAGCTCCCGGACCGTCAGGGAACTTGTTTCCCGTCGGAGGGTTATGGGACGCCTCTACTTTGCGAGGCGGCACCAACCATTCGGGAGAGGATCATGGCGACCACGAAAAAGGCCGCGAAGGCGGCAAGCAAGGGCCTTGAGGATCTGTTCCTCGACGGGCTCAAAGACCTCTACTACGCCGAGAAGAAGATACTGAAAACGCTGCCCAAAATGGCCAAGGGCGCGGAATCGGAAGAAGTGACCGCCGCCTTTGAGAAACACCGCATGGAAACCGAAGGACATGTCGACCGCCTCGAGGAGGTGTTCGAGAAATTCGGCAAGCCGGCCCGCGGCAAGACCTGTCCGGCGATCGACGGCATCATCGAAGAGGGCTCGGAAGTGCTCGAGGAGTATAACGGTGCTCCCGCGCTCGACGCCGGGCTTGTCGGTGCAGCGCAAGCTGTCGAGCATTATGAGATCGCTCGCTACGGCACTTTGATCGCGTGGGCGGAAGAACTCGGCAAGAGCGACGTTGTCGAACTGCTCAGGGCAACTCTCAAGGAAGAGGTCGCGACCGACGAAGCGCTTTCCAAGCTCGGCGAAAGCGGTGTCAACGAACGCGCAATGCAAGAAGCCGCTTGATCTAGCAGATCGCCTCCGAGCCTCGGCAATGGATTGCCGAGGCTCGGCTAGTGCGGCGAACCAGCGAATTCTGCATTGGTTCCGCCGTCGTCGGCACTACGGGGCAGCAAGAGCTTGAAGCGGAGCCTCGGACGGACTTACTCGATCTGCTCGAACGTACATTGCCGGGGTTCCTTGTCCGGCCGCCAGCGCAACAGCTTGGTTCCGTGCCGGAACCGGTCGCCTGTCACATGGTCGAAACGAACCTCGACCACCAGTTCAGGCTTTATCGGTTCCCATTGTCCGCTGCGCTCCGTGCTCCAGCGGCTTGGTCCGCCCGGCGCCTTGCCGGTAAAACCCGGCTTGGCCCGCAGTTTTTCCAGCCGTGTGGTCAGCGCCGCCCTGTCGTCCTTGCCGATGGTCGAGGTGAAGCCGACATGGTCCAGCTTGCCTTCGTTGTTGTAGAGCCCGAGCAGCAGGGATCCGACTTCGTTGCTGCCGGCGAGACAGCGAAAGCCGCCGACCACGCAATCCGCGGTGCGTAGCCGCTTGACCTTGACCATGGCGCGCTCGCCGGGCCGGTATGGCTCGGCGATCATTTTTGCAACGACACCGTCGGTGGAGCCGTGGCCGGCGCCCTGCAGCCAGCGCTCGGCGGTGGCGGCGTCGTGCGTATATCTGGACAGGTGCAGTTCGGGCCGTGCCGCCGACGCGACAAAGGTCTCGATTACCTGCCTCCTGGTGGTGAGAGGCTCTTCGATGATGATCCTGCCGCCGGGTTCGGCCAGCATGTCGAACAGGACCAGCATGGCAGGCGTCTCCAGGCTCAACTTGCGGATCCTGCTCTCGGCTGGATGAAGGCGCATTTGCAGGGCCTCGAATGACGACGATCCGTCGACCTCGATGACGATCTCGCCGTCGGCAACAAACCGTCGCGAGCTCACATCGCGCAGCACCGCGACCAGTTCGGGAAAATAGCGGCCAAGCGGCTTGCCCGATTTTGCACGCAGATCGACGGCATCGTCGCCCTTGAACACGAGGCAGCGAAACCCGTCCCATTTCGGTTCGTACTGCCAAAGCCCGTCGCCGCCAGGAATTGCGTCGGCGGCTTTGGCTTCCATCGGACGAAGGTCGAGCGGCAACGGAAATGCGGTCATGGCTGGTCCGCGCCCCGCTAAGGCATTCGCTACCGCCGTCGGCCATCCCTCTGCGCCCCACTTTCCCGCTTCGGCGCCTTGCCGCCGGTTTGGTCGGGTGAAGGTGACCGCGGATAGACCTCGCCGGCCCCACTGATCTCCATGGTGATGCGATAGGCCAGATAAGCGACGGCTCCGGCAAGCAGCAAGCGGACCATGACTGCAAATCCTTCGTTGGCGTGAACCCACCAACCCGCAGGCCGAAGGTTTTGTTCCGCCGCTGCCCATCGCCGGGGTGAATCGTCGGCGGCGCAACCAAAATCCAGGCGCATCGTTTGTTGCTTATCGACGAAAAGAATTTGCGATGAAGACGCTCTTGCCCTTGTTCGCTTTGACCATGGCGCTATTCCTGGCCAGCCGCGCTTGGCCTGACGGGTGACCGCGATGGTCCTCGTTGTTCCGGTTTGGCAGGACATCGCGGCACGACTGCTTCTGACCGCGCTCGCCGGCCTGTTGATAGGCCTCAACCGGGAGGCGCGCGGGCACGCGGCCGGGCTACGCACCACTGTGCTGGTCGGGTTGGCCGCCGCCATCGCAATGATCCAGGCCAGCATTCTGCTGGGGACCGTAGGCAAGCATCCGGATTCGTTTGCATCGATGGACGTCTTGCGCTTTCCGCTGGGCGTGCTGACCGGCGTCGGCTTTATCGGCGGTGGCGCCATTCTTCGCCGCGGCAATCTTGTCAGCGGCGTCACCACGGCGGCCACGTTGTGGGTGATGACGGCAATCGGATTGGCTTTCGGTGGTGGCCAATACGGCTTGGGCGCGGCCGGCACGGCGCTGACGCTGGCCACCTTGCTGGTCCTGAAATGGGTGGATCTTCGAATGTCGCGCGAACACCACGCCCAGTTGGCGGTGACGTGGAAGGCCGCAGCCCGACAGGAACTCGATACGATGATCGGGCCGCTTGGCTACCGGGCACGCCTCGTCGCGATAGAGAGGCGCCCGGATATCAAGGACCCCGTATTCTCGTTCGAGATCAGTTGGAGGCGGCCAGACACTGGCGCACCGCCAACGGATCTGCTGGAATCGGTGGGCGAGCATTGCGAGATCCAGAAGTTTGATCTCCTCAGCGAACCTGCCCGATAGAGCGGTTCATCGTTTCACGGAAACGCCGAACCGCTCTATCTCTTTGTTTTGACGCAATTCCGGACGGAAAACCGTTTCACACTTTTCCTGGAATTGCTCTAGCGGCTCGCGGCCTGAATCAGGCCATCGCTTCTCCACACCGCTTTCGATACCTATCTGTCGAGGCAGGACTCAAGGAGCAAGCAAAAGAGCGTGGCACAGCGATCGGGAAGTGCTGATCTTCCACTTCACGGCGGGCACGTACCGAAATGGCTCGGCGACCGCATGACGCGGCTTGGCGCGGTCATGTGCGAAGCGATCATCCACCATTACGGCCGCGATGAACTGCTGCGCCGGCTGGCGCATCCGTTCTGGTTCCAGTCCTTTGGCGCCGTGATGGGGATGGACTGGCACTCTTCCGGCATCACCACCAGCGTCGTCGGAGCGTTGAAGCGCGGCCTGTCGCCGCTTTCCGGCGAGCTCGGCATCCACGTTTGCGGCGGCCGCGGCGCGCATTCGCGCAAGACCCCGCATGAGCTTGCCCTGATCGGCGAGCGTGTCGGCCTCGACGGGCAAGGCCTCGCGACTGCCAGCCGGCTTGTCGCCAAGGTGGACAGCGCCGCGGTCCAGGACGGTTTCGATCTCTATCTGCACGGCTTTATCGTCACCGACGACGCCAAGTGGGTGGTCGTGCAGCAAGGCATGAACGGCGACAGCAAGGTGGCGCGCCGCTATCACTGGCTGTCCGAGGGCCTGAAGAGCTTTGTCGACCAGCCGCATGCTGCCATCGAGGGCGCCAACCAGGGCGAGATTGTCAACCTGACCGACCGCCGCGCCGAAGCGTCGCGCCAGGGACAACTGGACCTTCTTCACGATCTTGGACCGGATCGCATCGTGAGGGAGCTTGCCGCTTTGGAGCGAGGTTCGGCGCCAGCGTCGGAGCCGGCACAAAAGCTGCTGCCGCATCTGGTGATGCCGGCGCACCACGATGTACGCGAAAGCGATGTCGTCATGCGCCGCCTGCACGGCAACATCGCGGCGGCGGCCGAGCGCGGCCCGACAGATTTCGCCGGGCTTCTCCTGGTGCCCAATGTCGGCGCACGCACGGTGCGGGCGCTGGCGCTGGTCGCCGAAGTCGTGCATGGCGCGCCGTGCCGGTTTTCCGATCCAGGGCGTTTCTCGCTGGCGCATGGCGGCAAGGACAGGCACCCGTTCCCCGTGCCGCTGAAGGTCTATGACGAGACCATCGGCGTACTGAAGTCGGCTGTCCAGAAGGCCAGGCTCGGCCGTGAGGAAGAGATCGGTGCGTTGCGGCGGCTGGACGACCAGTCGCGGCAGGTGGAGCGCTATGTCACCGGTCCAAGCCTGAAGGAAATCGTCGCCGGGGAGTTCGAGCAATCGCATCTGCTCGGCGGCCGCAGCGTTTTCGGTTGGGAAGGCGCCCCCGAGAAAGCCGCAGTTAAATCAGCGAAGTGATCGGGTCGGATCAAGCCTCCAAGTCGATCAGGGCGACGCCGAGTTCGGGACGGTGCCTGCGGCGCAGATGGCCAGGCGTCTCCACCAATGTGACCTCGAGCGTCGGCCGCACGATGCCGTCCAGCAGATGACCGCCCCTCGTGGTGCCGTCACTCAATCCAAGGACTGCGTGGACGTGCAGGCTGGGCCTGCCGTCGTCGCCGATGGCAACATCGCCGATCGCGCTCAGCACTTCGCACTGTTCCCGGATGGGGATTTTCCGGCAGGCCTTTTCTCCAGGGTCGAACCAGCCGACGGTTGCCCTTTCGAAAGCGCCGAGCGCGGTCAGCGACGCACCGCCGACGCCACGGTCGACCGCAAATGACGTCAGCTGCGCAAACGCCTCTTCGCCGGAATCAAGCACAACGACGAACGTTCTCTGTCCGGCGCTTTCGGCAACAAGCTGTGATTTCATGATTTCGCTCCAGCCGTCAGGAATTCAAATCCACCACACCAGCCATGCCAGCAAGACGAGACCCACCAGGCCGGCGATGAAAATGATCCGGCGCGCCCGCGTCCGCAGGATGATCTCGCCCTGCCGCGCCTGCTCCGCCGAAAAGACGGGACCATTCTCGTCCCGGGCACTGCTCATCCATCGTCTCCTTCCGGGGCTATTATTCGGCATTGAATGAATCTGGCGCCCGATAGGACACAATCTCGTTTGGCGGATGAGGTTCCACGGCTGGGCACCGTCTGCATCTATTCCTTCGGCGCGGTCGCGGGCGCGGTATAGCGGCGGCGCACCGCGTCGAGGACGTGGTTGCGGCTCTCCTGCGCCGAAAGTGTGCCGTCTTTCTCCGCTTCGGCGGTTTCGCGCGCCAGTTCCTTGTCCCTGATCTGCTGGCGAAACCATTCGGAATAGTCGCCGGCGCGCAAATGATGTTCCCAGGTCTTGTCGTCGATACCTTCGGCGATCTGGGCGAAAATCATCAGATTGTGGGCGCGGAGGTTCATCGCATTGTCGGGGCCGCGGAAATAGAAGCTGCCCTTCTCGTCGAGCTGGCCCTCGGCATATTTGCGGCTGTGGCGCTTGAGTGACTGCCGCGGTTCGATCGGCTCGACCATGCAAGGCTTCTTGCGCCCCCGCGGCCGCCAGAACAGCACGCGCTCGTCTTTTGGAGAGTTCAGGTCCTTGTCCTTTGGCGGTTCGGTGCCGGTCTCGCGACAGAACGTCTTGATGACCTTTTTCGCCTTGGGGCCGAGTGCGATGACGGCGGTGACCAGCCGCAATGCCTCGGTTGAGATCGCGTCCGGATGAACCGTGATCAGGATCGTGCCCGGCAATTCCATGGCCAGCACCATTGGCGTGTCGTCGCGCCGCTTCGGCAACAGGTGATGCGCCTCGTCGATGATCAGCCAGTGTGGTCGTGCCGTGCGGAAGCGAACACTGCCAAGGCCCGGCAGCAGGTCGGCAAAGAAGTCCGGCCGCTCGTTGACGCGCAGCGCCAGGCCGTTGACGACAAGATTGTTGTCCGGCTTCTCCAGGAGATCGAGCAGTTGCGTCTTCGTCGGCGCGTTGGAGCCGTCGCCAAGCCGGACGGCACCTTCGAGGCCGTCATAGTCGCCTTCCGGATCGAAGATGCAGAACTGGAACTTTCTCTCGACGAAGCGCTCCGTCAGTGCGGTCGCCAGGGTCGATTTGCCGATGCCGGAGCTGCCGGCGATCAGCACCGTATCGGTTGGCGACAGATACACGTCCTTTCCGTCCTCCGAGCCAAGCACAATGCCGTCGCGGTTCGGCACAAGCTCGCGATCGCGCTCGACGACCTTGGCGATCAGTTCCTCGACGCCTTTTCCGCGCGCGCCGCGTGTCACGAGATCCGCAGTATCCTTGACTGCCGGCAGCGCGTTGTCGACGGCGACGCTGAAGCCGCAGGCGCGCAGGAAGGCATGGTCGTTTTCGGCGTCGCCGACACCGACGACGTTGTGCGGTGACAATCTGAGGTCCTGAAGCGCGGCTGTCAGCCCCGTCGCCTTGTTGATGCCGCTGGGCAGGATCATCACCGCACCCTTGTTGAAGATGATTTCCAGCTCCAGCCCCAATTTCTTGATGACCTCGAGCGCGGTAGCCTGATGCGGTTCCCAGGTTGCGACGATCGAGCGTCCGACCGAAAGCGGTTTGACACCGCGTTTCCTGAGTTTGGCGATGAACTCGGGGGCGGGCGGCGGAGATATCGTCCGCTCCTCCTCGCTGGCCGGCGTGTAGATCAGCGCCCCGTTTTCCGCGACCACCTTGTCGAAGATCGCGACTTCGGGAAAGACGCGTTTGAGGTCGGGCAGCTCGCGCCCGGTGACGAGAATGAGTTTGCGGCCGCTCTTCTTGAAGCGTTCAAGCGCCGCAAGCGTCTTCTCGGCAACGACCCCTTCATGCGCCAGCGTGCCGTCGTAGTCAGTGGCCAGGGCAATGAAATACATGCCGTCAGTAGCCGCCCACGATCGGCAATATCTCGCCGGTGATGTAGCTCGAGCAGTGCGGCGAGGCGAGGAACACGTAGGCCGGCGCGATCTCTTCCGGCTGCGCCGGCCGCTTCATCGGCGTATCAGCGCCAAATTTCGAAACATCGCCGGCTTCCTTGTCCGAGGGGTTGAGCGGCGTCCAAACCGGGCCTGGCGCCACGGCGTTGACCCTTATGCCCTTCTCGACAAGATTGCCCGAGAGCGCGCGGGTGAAGGCATGAATGCCACCCTTGGTCATGGAGTAATCGACCAGTTGTTTCGAGCCCTCGATGCCGGTCACTGAACCGGTGTTGATGATCGCCGAACCGGGTTTCATGTGCGGCACGGCCTCCTGCGCCATGTGGAAATAGCCGTAGAGGTTGGTCTTCAGCGTCGTGTCGAAATGCTCCTCGGTCAGCTCGCTGAAATCGCTGGAGTGGATCTGGAAAGCGGCGTTGTTGACCAGCACGTCGATCCGCCCAAACTCCTGTACGATCTCAGCCACCGCGTTGTGGCAGTGGTCGCGTTCGCTGACGTCGGCCTTGATCAGGATGCAGCGCCGGCCTTCCGCTTCGACGGCCCTTTTGGTCTCTTCGGCGTCCTTGTCCTCCGAGAGGTAGACGATCGCCACATCGGCGCCTTCACGCGCATAGAGCACGGCAACCGCACGGCCGATGCCCGAATCGCCGCCGGTAATGACGGCCACTTTGCCATCGAGCTTTTTCGATCCGATATAGTACGGCGCATCGTAAAGCGGCGCCGGCTCGATCGCCCATTCATGCCCCGGCTTCGGCTGGTGCTGCTCGGGGAAGGGCGGCTCGGGATATTTGCGGGCACCGGCCTGCATGGCACCTTTTTGCTTGCCATTGGACTTGGACTTGTCCCTCTCGTCGATGCGGCGCTGGATGTGCCGCTGCTTGGCGGCCTCGCCGGCGATTTCCGATTTCATCTGCATGGTCATCTCCCTGGCTTGAAACCCAACAACGCGTGTCCGGCGAAAAGGTTTATGCGACCACGTCATTCCTTGAGCCCGGGTGGATCGTGCGGAGTCTAACCCACGGCACCGGCTGCAGTACGGACTCGCTGAAAAGCCTGGGAGATTGCGGCTCCCTCAGCGGCGCATTCGTTCGGCCCGCCCTGAGTCACAGATTGTTCTGCAGGCTCGCCGGCCCGTTGGCTACATCCGTCCCATTCATGTCGCGCCCCTTACCATTGAGTTGCCTGGCCTCGTCCTCAGCTGCGTCTTCAAGCTTGGCAACGAGCAGATCCTTGAGGTCGCCAACCTCTTCCTCGATGTCTTCGATGGGTACGCCGGCGTCTGCAGCCTCTTCCTTGCATTCCTTGGCGAGGATTTCCGCCTCCTTTTCAAGCTTGATCGGAGGCGGCGGCACATGAACGTTTTCGTGGATCCAGTCCTGCAAGAATTCTATCGCACTAGCACTCATGGCGCTCACCTATAGCGACAATCTGTAGTGCACATTAACGTACGTGCTGCAAATTGGATGCTTGGCAATGCCGGATTTCGAATAGCGGTACTTGACGATAGCGTGATCGCTAGGAGCTATAGCTTCTGCAGGCAAATGGGATCACTTGGCGTCGCAGAAACGCGGCTGGTCAGACAGTTCTAATTTGAGCGCATTCCGCGCGCTCAGGACGTGTTGCGCCGTCGCGCCGGTGTTGCTCGATTAGGATCGCCTGACGGCCGACCATCGTCATCCGCAGCAGCCGGTCGCGTCGGCCACTCAGCGGCGCGGTCAGCGCGCATTTTGCGTTTATGCGCCATCCAGAACGGCAAGAGCTCAGCAAGAAAACTGTAGATCGTGGTCTTCATAGGCATGCTCCGGACCCAGGTTACAACTCGTAATCCCCGAGTTCCGTTCCGACAAAGCGTTCCGTTCCGACAAATCCGTTGCCTCTACAATTGCGATTCGATCGGCAGGCATCCAACCAGCGCTGCGACGATGCGCCGATAGAGACTGGCCTCCGGTTCACGCGAATATTGCCGCATCTCGCCATCCGCCATGCCGAGCCACCGCAAGCCGCCTTTGTCCAGGACCAGCTGATAGCTCGTCTGCGGCGACTTTTCGTGCTCGAACAGCCGGCGCAACTCCATCACCAGATTGGTATCGTGGAAAAGCACGCCCATTTCCGCATTCAACGACACCGAACGCGGATCGAAATTGAAGGAGCCGACAAACCCCAGCGTGTCGTCGACCGTGAAGGCCTTCGTGTGGAGGCTGGCTCCCTTTGAACCGAAAACGGAGATGTTGGCCTGGCGGTCGAAGGGCTGCAATTCGAAAAGCTGGATACCTTTTTTAAGCAGCTTGCGGCGGTATTTGGCATAGGCGCCGTGCACGGCGGCGACGTCCGTCGCGGCGAGCGAGTTGGTCAGGATTGCAACCTCGGCGCCACGGTCCACCAGCTTCGACAGGATGGCCAACCCGGTGCGGCTGGGGATGAAATAGGGCGAGACAATTTCGAGGCGCTGCCTGGTCGCCGCGATAGCAGGAAGCAGCTCCTTGGTCAGCCAGTTCCTGCGCCTCTTGCCGCGCACCTTTTCCGGCGGATCGGAAATGACGCGAACGCCTTTCGTCCAGCAGACGTCGCCGTGCGCTGCAATGAACTCCGCAATCGTGCGCCAGGCACTGAGGCTGTTCAAAAGCTGGCCGTCTGCGGTCGCGTCGAGATTGTCGAGGAAATCGGCGCGCGAGCCCGCCGCAGCCGGATTGAGCAGCTGGATCGGCGTTGCCGCCTCGCAATTCCAGAACGCCTCGAAGATCTGCATCGTCTGCCCTACGGCAGGACCGAGAAGCAACAGGTCGAGATCGCGGAAATTCGTCTCCGCAGCGTCGAAATAGGCATCGCCGACATTTCTTCCGCCGACGATGGCCAAGCCCTCATCGGCGATCCAGGCCTTGTTGTGCATGCGGCGGGTCATCGCAAACAGCCGGGCGACCATCTCCAGCGAGCGAAAGATGCTGCCGTTCCTCATGCCGCTCGGGTTGAACAGCCTCAGCTCGATGTTCTTGTAGCTGTTGAGCGCCAGGTAAGCAGCGTCGCTGTTGCGCGGATTGATATCGTCCAGCAGCATGCGGACGCGGACACCGCGCTCCGCCGCCTTGACGACCTCCTGCATCAGCAGCCGGCCGCTATGGTCGTCGTGCCAGAGATAGTACATCAGGTCGAGGCTGCTTGTGGCACTGCGCGCAGCAAGGATTCGCGCGGCAAACGCGTCATAATTGTCGGCGATCAGCAGCAGCCCGCTATTGCCGGCAGCGATCTTGTCCCGGGCAAACCGCGAAATGGCTGTATCCATGAAGTGCACCGACAAACATCAGCGAAGCAAACCGTCTGAAATCTGACTAACAACCCTTCAGGTTCATTCTGGTTGCAGTCGCGGCTGACGTATCGCGTCCAGGTTCAGCCGGGCCTTGATCGGCAGATGATCGGAAGCCCGTTGCGCCAGCGGCGTCTTGTGCACCTCGATGCTGGAAATCAGGTGCGGCGGCCTGGCCAGGATGCGGTCGAGCGCAAACAGCGGAAAGCGCGACGGAAAGCTGGGCAGAACCGCATCGATCGGACCGAAATGCGGAAGCAGGGCCAGCAACGAAGACCTGTTGCGGACGCGCCATTCGTTGAGGTCGCCAAGCAGGATTGTTGGCCGCAGAACCGGGTGCGTGGCTTCGACCAGCGCGTTGGCCTGCTGCGAGCGCGACCGCCGCAGCAAGCCAAAATGTGCGGCTATGATCCTGAGCGAAACGCCCTTCAGTTCCAGGTCCACGATGACCGCACCGCGCGGCTCCAGGCCGGGCAGCCGGAGCTGGTTCACGCTTTCGACCACGCCACGGCGTGCCAGGATCAGATTTCCGTGCCAGCCATGGCTGCGGCGGTTTTCCGGGACATGGGTGGGGACGAGATCGCTGTCCCGCTCGAGCGCTGCGAGATCCAGCAATCCCTGCCTGCTTCCGGTTCTTTCGTCGGCCTCCTGCAAAGCAATGATATCGGCATCGAGTTCCCTAACCACGGCTGCGACCCGCTCCGGATCGAACCTGCCGTCGGTGCCGACGCATTTATGCACATTGTAGGATGCGACCGTGGTGCACGAAATTTCATTGCCGGGCGCGGCAAACCGCGGCACTTCCCTTCGCAGCGCAGCGCCAAGCGACCTTGGAAGGGTAGGCGATCGATCCAGCATGTGATCCATTTGCTGTTGAGTCGGTGAGTGGCGGCCATTGCGATTATGGCGCGTGCGGAGGTCTGAAACAACGGCGACCTTGCAAAACCGTTCCAGCACCGGCCTCGGCGCGCCCGCCGTCTGGAACCCTGACGGGCAACAACACGTTTCGGGAGGGCAGCGCAGTCAACGGAGAAGTCGAATGCAGCCCTTAGCCGCAAATTCCGCCCCCCGGCCAGGCCCGCTCAGGATTGTCCCGTTCGATGGAGCCGTAACCGTTCGGTTCTCCGACGCCATTATTGCATCGAGCGAGCGGGCAAAGCTGCTCTACGAAGACGGTCATGATCCTGTCTTCTACATACCTTTCGAGGACATCTATTTCGACCTTCTGGAGAAGACCAACACAACGAGCCACAGCCCGCTGAAGGGCACGGCAAGCTATTGGCGTGTTCATGCGGTCGGTTCGTCGGCAGAAGACTTCATGTGGGCCTACGAGACGCCGGACACCCCGGCGTTGGCGATCGCCCGCCACGGCGCGTTCGATCCCGGCAGGGCGCGGATCGAGGCCGATCCCGCGGAGGACAAGCAGCATACGCCGCACGTCACCGAGTAAACCCAAATCGGCAACAGGCGCAGCCTTCCGTCAGCTCGCGAACTCTTCTCTGAGAATGCGCAAGCCGTCTTCGTATTTCGCTGTCGACGCCCCGATCTGCCGTGCCTGCCATAGATTGTCGACAAGATCGGCGCGCTTGACCGGCAACGCCAACGGATTGGCAGCGGCCCTGCGAACGAAAGCGGCATCATCCTCGTTCGGCAACCGCGTCATGGCATCGACGGCAGACACGATGGACGGCCCGAACCCGGCCGCCTCAAGCCGGTCGCGGTTCCAGCCATCGCCTTTTTCGATGACATCGTGAAGATAGGCAATGGCTTTCTGGTCGAGCGTTTCGACGGCATCGACGACCCGGCGGCAATGTTCGATATAAGGCCGCCCTGTCTTGTCCGTCTGCCCGGCATGAGCCTGTTCGGCGATTTTCGCTGCGCGATAAAGCACGCTCATTGGGTCGACCCCGTAACGAACAGCGCATGTCCTGGCGCACCAACGCGCCATCGTCAGCGCGAGTTCCGATGACCCGCTGCCTCACGCGCGAGCTGAATGCCCGCTACAGTCAGGAGACGCGTTCAAAACTGTCGAGGCTGGTTCCAAAAGCGCGCCAGGCGGGGAGTTTCCGGGCACGGGCCGGGGCACCTTCCTTTTCCGCCGACAAAGCGGCATCTGCAACGGTGTGCCACAGCATCTCCAGCTTCCCGTTCCTGAGGATGCCGGTATAGCTCACCGCCGCGGCTCCGACCCGCCCTTCGGCCGCGCAGGTGAATCCGATGACGTCTCCATGGCAGGCTCCGAACAGCGGCAGGGTCATGCCGAAGAAGGCGCTGTCCTCCAGCGCCGTCCTGAAGGTTCCGCTGATCCGTCCGCCCTCTTCGCTGGTCAGTTCGACGACCGACCCGTACTGGTTCCGCCAGGTGCCCAGCCAACTCATCGCTGCTCCTCCTGATTTGCCACCATAGGGATTGCGCTGCCAGACGGCCGCCAAGCCGCGGCCGGGGTAGCGGCCTTTAATCAGCCGCGATGCCGGCCGTCGACATCTGAACGAAGCGCAGCGGCGCTTCCAGCGTCCAGGTGATGCCGTGCCTGGCGAATTCCAGGCGGCCGGTGCCGCTGAGCGCCTGCGGCGTGACCCGTTTGAGCACAACCGTTCCGAAACCGCGTCGCGTGGTTTCATCCACCAATGGCCCGTCCAGTTCCCGCCAGACAAGGCGGAAGCCGTCGCTGCCATCGGGGGCTGGCGTCACGGTCCATTCGACCTCGACCCGTCCGTCATGGTGCGACAGCGCTCCGTGCTTTACCGAATTGGTGGCCAGCTCGTGAAAGGCAATGCCGAGATATTGCACGGCGTTCGGCTGCAGCATGATCATCGGCCCGCTCATCGACAGGCGGGCCTGTGTCGCGAAGGCCTTGGTCTGGGCATGGATCAATTCGCCGATAGTCGCGCCACGCCATTCGGCATCGACCAGCAGATCGTGCGATTCCGAAAGCGCCATGATGCGTTGCCGGACCTGTGAAAGGAAAGCCTCTGGCGTCCCCGCCAGCTTGCTGGTCTCGCGGATCATCGAGACGATCACCGAATACTGGTTTTTGACGCGATGGTTGACTTCGCGCATGAGGGTGCGGATGCGCCGTTCGCTCTCCTTGTGCGGGCTGATGTCGCGCGCGATCTTGGAGGCGCCGATGATACGCCCGATGCCGTCGCGTATCGGCGAAATGGTGAGCGAAACCGGTACCAGGGTGCCGTCCTTGCGCTGCCGGATCGTCTCGTATGAAGGAATTCGCTCGCCGGCGCGAATGCGGCGGATGATCATGGCTTCCTCATCCAGGTGGTCGGGCGGGATGAGGATCGTCACCGGGCGCCCGATCGCCTCGGCGGGGGTGTAGCCGAACAGGCGTTGTGCCGCGTCGTTCCAACTGGTGATAATGCCGTTCAGGTCTTTCGACACGATCGCGTCCATCGAGGATTCGACGATGGCAGCGAGCCTTATGCCGGCGTCGTCAGCCAGCGCCTGGGTGCGCAGGTCGAGCAAGGTGTTGATGGCGCCGGCGACCTCGCCGCGCACATTGCGAAGCAGGACCGGGTGCGCGCTGAACGGGATGAACTGGCCGTCCGGCCGCTCGGCGATCGCCCGGCCCCCACGAACGTCCCGCTCCTCCAGCAAGGCAACGGCCATCGGACATTCGTCGTGCGCCATCGGTCGCCCATCAAGGTGGCGAAGCTTCCATGAACCGCACCAGCGGTCCTGGCCAAGCATCGGACGATGTCCCCAGAGATCGGCAGCGGCTTCGTTGAAGAAGGTGATGAAGCCTTGTCTGTCGGTGGTGTAGACAGCCACAGGCAACGCCTGCATCAGATCGGCGGAAGAAACTTGCGGGATTCCGCCAGTCCTTAGTTCAACGACGTCCACCAGTCCCCCGCTCCGCTTAGCTTGCCGACGGATTGCTACGTCATCTAAATGCGCGCGAGTGTTTTCGGTTCCGTTCGATCTGCTTTCGGACATTCAGGCCGATTTGCGTTTCGCCGCCGCTCTTGGACTTTTGTTCGGAGCCTTGCCGCCCTCCTGCGCCAGGCTCTTGCGCAGAACATCGGCGAGATTGACGACGTTCGTCCTCGGCTCGGGTGCCGGCTTGGGCGGTTTCTTGCCCTTGCGCTTGGCTTCGATCATCGCAACCAGCGCCTGTTCATAAGTGTCTTCGAACTTCGACGGGTCGAATTTGGCCGGCTTCTTGTCGATCAGCAATTGCGCGATTTCCAGCATCTCGGGATCGACCTTGCGAGCCTTCAGCCCTTCGAAAACCGCGTCCGCCGCGACCACTTCATTGTGGTTGCGTAATTCCGTCATCACCATGCCCTTGCCCAGCGGCTGGATCAGCACCTCTCGGCCACGCTGGTACAGCACGACGCAGGAGCGGGCCGCCACTTTCTTCCTGGCCATGGCGTCCCGGATCACCGCGAAAGCCTCCGTGGAGGGCACATCGGCCGGGACCAGATAATAGGGCTTTTCGAGGTAGCGTGCGTCGATGTCGGCAGTGGGCACAAACTCGCCGATCTCGAGCGTATGCTGCGACACCATCTTTAGTTTCTTGATTTCGTCCGGCTCTATGCGGACGAACTCGCCCTTCTCAACCTCATAGCCCTTCACCTGGTCGGCAGCCACCACCGTGTCGCCGGTCTCCTCGTCGATATAAGCGCTCTTGACCGGGAGACCGTCCTTGCGGTTCAGGATCCTGAAATGCACTTTCTCGGCCTCGCTGACGGCGCCGATGATCTTGACGCCACAGGAAACCGATCCGACTTTCATAAAGCCCTTCCAGGCAGCTCGCGGCGTCGCCATGTCAATCACTCATTTGCCGAACGGACGGAACGGCTGCGAGCGGAAATCGTTCCGCCGTGGCAGGCTGCTCCATGGGCCGGCCCGGACGAGAACGTTCGTTTGATTTTCGTCAGGGGAATAGCGGAATGGCCAAACGCAGCGCAGGGTTGCTCATTTATCGCAAAAGCAGAGGTTCACTTCAGGTGTTGCTGGTGCATCCGGGCGGCCCATTCTGGGCGAAGAAGGACGACGGCGCATGGTCGATCCCGAAGGGCTTGGTCGACGAGAACGAGGATGAGCTGAGGGCGGCAAAACGCGAGGCCGAAGAGGAGCTCGGCGTCGCCATCGATGGAGTTTTCGAACACCTTGGCAGCTACCGGCAGCCGGGCGGCAAGCTCGTCATCGCATGGTGCGTCGAGGCGGATTTCGACAGCGACGCCATAAGCAGCAACACCTTCGTCATGGAATGGCCGCCAAGGTCCGGCTCGATGAAGGAATTTGCCGAAGTCGACAGAGCGGGCTGGTTCTCCCTGCCGGAAGCCAACCTCAAGATCCTGAAAGGCCAGCGCGCCATGCTGGCGGATTTTGCCGATCGGCATGGCGATCGATGAACCGTATCGGCTTGGTAGTTCAGGGCTGCGCCTAGCTTGCCTTATCGCGCTGTCCCAAGCGAATTTTGAGCGCGCAGCGTACGCAACGTGATCGAATAGCGGTGCTCGGCGACCGGCGGAATGCTGTGCTCCCACTCGCTGCGCGCAGCGCCCGTCATCAGATAGGCTGATCTTGGCTCGACGGTGACCGTCTTGCGATCCCATCGGGTGCCGTTTTTCCGGCGCAGGCGAAAGCTGCAGGCGGCCAGCAGCGAAACGCCGGCGACCGCCTCGAAATGAGGCTTGTCGCGGTGCCAGCCGATACCGGCGCCCGGCCGGTATTCGTTGATCAGCACCTGCACGAAGGTCTCGGCCGGCAGGCGGGCAAAGGCTGCAACCTTTTCCCTGAGCGGCAGCAGAAAGCCGGGTATCGGCGGTGCCTCGACGACTTCGCGCCGATCGTAGTCGTAACGCAGCCCGAAGCCGACCACCCGCCGGTTTGCCAGATGGCCGTGAAAGTCGAAGGCCTGAAAAGGCAGGCTTGCCAGCTGGCTCGCCAACGCTGCTTCTTCCTCCGGCGTGATCAGTTCAGGCTGGTAGTGAAATCCTTCCGGCAGGTCGTCGGTGGCGGCAAAGAGATCGCCCTGGCGGGCAGCCGATGTCTTGGGCGATGGCATCAACCGTATTTGGTGAAGCCGGCCCGTAGCGGCAAGGCTGCTTCGGCAGCAAGGAACCTCGCCCTCCGTGCAGGGTTATTCACACGGCGGCACGGAACGGAGCACTGCCGAGCATTGGACCGTCGAGGATGCCTTCAACTGCGATCAGAAACATCGATTACCAGCCGGCGACGAGGGTACTCTCCATATGGTTCGTCCCGAGCGGAAACCGCTATGACTACGAGGACGTGCCGCCGCAGGTCCACGCGGCATTCCGCAAAGCTTCGTCAAAGGGCCGGTTCTTCAACGAACATATTCGCGACCGGTATGAATACCATCTGGTCGAGCAGAGCCATTCGAGCTGAGCCTTCAGACGCTTCTCAACCACGATCTCGGCTCCGCGCGGCAATGAGCGGACTTCGCAGCTGGCGAGCGACCTGATATTGATCTTGGTCCCACCCGAAGATATCGAAAGCCTGGAATGTCCGCCGAAGCTGAAAAAACCGAGCAGCTCCAGCAATTGCTCGACAACCTCGATCCGGCGGGCGCCCTGGACAGTGACGGTTACAAGAGGTTCCTCGACCAGCTGCCGACTGCGATCGCAATTTCCGATTTGAGCGGCGATGAACGTGTTGTCTATGTCAATTCCGAGTTCCAGAAATTGTCGGGCGTTTCCGTCGCAGAGCTGGAGCGCCGCAACTGGGCTGCGCTGAGCGGAGAAGGCTTGGGCGAAAACAAGGACCGGTCGCTGGCCCGCGCCATCGTCGAGGACATCGACCGGGCGGGAACGTTCAGCCTGCAACGTGCCGGCACAGCGCCGGTCATCATCGATGTGTATTCGAACCTGATCGAGGACGAGCGCGGGCGACCGTCCTTTCGACTGGTCGCCCTTGTCGATGTTACCGTGCACAAGGCAAGTGACAGCGAAGCCTTCGAACAACGCATCCGGGAAAAGGACATGCTGCTGCGCGAGTTGCAGCATCGGATGAAGAACAATCTCCAGATGATCACGGCTCTCATCAGGTTGGAGGCTCGCAGCGCGGCGTCGCCCGATCAGAAACGTTTCGAGCGCCTCGCCGGCCGCGTCGATGCGCTCGCAATTCTCTACCAGACGCTGGCGGTCGACGAACAGAAGGCCGAAGTGGACCTTGGCGTCTATCTCAGCCAGATCGCTTCCGCCGTGATGACCTCGCACGCCGTGCAAGGCATTCGGCTGGACATGAAGGTCGACACCTATCCCGTGTCCATCAACGTGGCGATGCCAACGGGCCTGGTGGTCAATGAGCTTTTGACGAACGCGCTGAAACACGCCTTTCTGGGTCGCGAAGGCGGGACGATCACGCTGCGCAGTGTTGTCGACGACGATGGTTTTCGCGTCGTAGTCGCCGATGACGGCATCGGCCTGCCCGAAGGCGAGACCTGGCCGAAACCCGGCAAGCTCGGAGCATTGATCGCTCAATCACTGATCGAGAATGCCAAAGCCCGGTTCGAGGTGGATTCTGCCCCCGGCAAAGGAACCCGGGTGACCATCGTCTTCAACAGATCGGCCGCGCTCGCGACGTAGCCGGTCGAGCAAGCGCCGCCATTCAAGGCCATCCGCATCAGCCGGGCCTCTCCATCACCTTGCGGGTGTGGCGGGCGATGACACCTTCTTCGTCGGTTGCGACGATGCGGGCTTCGACCTTGCTGTCCGCCTGGCTTATGAGCGCTTCATGGGATTTGTTGGCGGCCTCGTCTATCGCCACGCCGAGCCAGCCAAGCCGCTCGCAAATCGCTTTGCGGGCCAGGGCAGAGTGCTCGCCGATGCCGCCGGTGAACACCAGGCATTCCAGCCCGCCCAGCGTGTTGGCGAGGGCGGCAACTTCCCTGGCGGCGCGGAAGGCGAAAAGCTCCACCGCTTCGCGCGCCCGGCGGTCGTCGCTGGCCTCCAGCGTGCGCATGTCGCCGGAAATGCCGGACACGCCGAGCAGGCCGGATTTCTCGTAGAGCATGTCTTGCAGCGCCTCCCCGGAAATGCCTCTTTCCAGCAGCAGGTACAAAAGCACGCCCGGATCGATGGTGCCGCAGCGTGTGCCCATGACCAGGCCGTCAAGCGCCGAAAAGCCCATCGTCGTATCGACGCTTCGCCCGTCGCGCATGGCGCACAGGCTCGCCCCGTTGCCGAGATGGGCGACGATGGTTCTTTTTGCCGCCAGATCGGGCGATATCTGCTTGAGCCGGCCGGCGACATATTCGTAGGAAAGTCCGTGAAAGCCGTAGCGGTGGATGCCATCCGCCTCGTAGCGGCGCGGCAGCGCGAAACGGCTGACCAGAGGCTCGATGGTCCGATGGAAGGCCGTGTCGAAACATCCGACCTGCGGCAGGTCCGGCCGCAACGCGGCAAGCGCCCGGATTGGTGCAAGGCTGCGCGGCTGGTGCAGTGGCGCAAGCGGGGTCAGCCTGTCGAGAGCCTCGATAATTGTCGGCGTCAGGCGGACGGAGTCGACGAACTCGCGTCCGCCATGGACGATGCGATGGCCGGCGGCGATCAGTTTCCGTCCGCCAAGTTCGTTCTCGATCCATTGCAGCATCTGGCCGATGCCTATATCGGGCCCCATGTCGCGTGATGCGTCTGCGGCAAGTGGCCGATCGCACTGCAGCTCCCCATCGGCGGCTTTCGCGGTCAGCCTTGGCGCGTCGCCCAGATCCAGCGAACCGCGCGAGGCAAGATCCAGCTCGGCGGACGCTGCAAGATCGTAAAGTCCGAACTTGATGCTCGACGAGCCGGCATTCAAGGCAAGGATCGATCGTCGCATCAATCGCGGGCCCTCGTCGCGCCGTCCTGTGGCCAGGACCATTTCTGGATCTCGGGCATGTCCTCGCCATGTTCGCGGACATAGGCCGTGTGCTCAGCCAATTTCCCACGCAGCGCCGCGGCAAGATCCTTCGCCCGCTCGGCCAGCCCCGGCACGCGCGTGATCGCGGCGAGCGCCAGATGATAGCGGTCGAGCTGGTTGAGCACGACCATGTCGAACGGCGTCGTCGTCGTGCCCTCCTCGCGAAAGCCATGCACATGCATGTTGTCGTGGTTGGCGCGCCGGTAGGTCAGACGGTGAATGAGATAGGGATAGCCGTGATAGGCGAAGATGACCGGCTTGGCCCTGGTGAACAGTGCGTCGAATCTGTCATCGGCAAAGCCATGCGGATGCTCGGAATTCGACTGCAAAATCATCAGGTCGACGACATTGACGACGCGGATCTTCAGGTCCGGAACGCCCGAGCGCAGGATGTCGGCTGCGGCAAGCGTCTCCAGTGTCGGCACGTCGCCGGCGCAGGCCAGGACCACATCCGGATCCTCGCCCCTGGCAACCGTCCCGGCCCATTCCCAGATGCCCGCACCGGCCTTGCAGTGCGCTTCCGCGTCCTCGGCGGACAGCCATTGCGGCGCCGGCTGCTTGCCGGCAACGATGACGTTGATGCGGTTGTAGGTTTTCAGGCAATGGTCGGTGATCCACAGCAGCGTGTTGGCGTCAGGCGGGAAATAGAGTCTGACCGTGTCGGCCTTCTTGTTGGCGACGAAATCGGCAAAGCCCGGGTCCTGATGGCTGAAGCCGTTGTGATCCTGTCGCCAGACATGCGAGGTCAGCAGGTAGTTGAGCGAGGCGATCGGCTTGCGCCAGGCAAGTTCGCCGGAGGTCTTCAGCCATTTGGCGTGCTGGTTGACCATGGAATCGACGATGTGGACGAACGCCTCATAGCACGAGAACAGGCCGTGGCGGCCGGTCAGCAGATAGCCCTCCAGCCAGCCTTGGCAAAGGTGCTCGCTGAGCACTTCCATGACGCGGCCGTCGCGGGAAAGATGGACGTCGTAAGGCTCGATCCGCTCCATCCAGACGCGGTCCGTAACATCGAACACGTCGTCGAGGCGGTTGGAGGATGTCTCGTCGGGTCCCATCAGCCGGAAATTCCTGGCGTCGGCGTTCAAGCGGATCACATCGCGAAGGTAGCTTCCGACGGTCCGCGTTGCCTCCCCGACGGTACCGCCGGGACGCGGTACGTCGAGCGCCAGGCCTTTCCAGTCGGGAAGCACGAGGTCCTGTTTCAGCAGGCCGCCATTGGCGTAGGGGATTGCACCCATGCGTCTTGGCCCCGCAGGCGCCAGCGCCGCGAGCTCCGCCAGGAGATGGCCGCCTTTATCGAACAGTTTTTCCGGCTCGTAACTGCGCATCCAGTCTTCGAGGATCTGGCGGTGCGCCGCATCGCCGCGTGCGTTCGACACCGGTACCTGGTGCGAACGCCAGAAATCCTCGACTCGTCTGCCGTCGACCTTTTTCGGCCCGGTCCAGCCCTTTGGGCTGCGCAGCACGATCATCGGCCACAGCGGCCGCTCTCCCTTCCAGCCCGCGGCTCGTGCAGGCTCCTGGATGGAGTGGATCCGGTCGAGCACGGTATCGAGCGTGCGGGCCATCTCCCGATGCATCGCGGCAGGATCATGACCTTCCACGAAGAAGGTTTCGTAGCCATAGCCGAGAAACAGGCTGCGCAATGCCTCGTCTTCCATGCGGCCGAGGATCGTCGGGCTGGCGATCTTGTAGCCGTTGAGATGCAGGATCGGCAGGACGGCACCGTCGGATGCCGGGTTCAGGAACTTGTTGGAATGCCAGGCCGCGGCGAGTGGGCCGGTCTCGGCTTCACCGTCGCCGACGACGCAGGCAACGACAAGGTTCGGATTGTCGAAGGCGGCGCCGAAGGCATGAACCAGCGCATAGCCGAGTTCTCCGCCTTCGTGGATCGAGCCGGGCGTCTCCGGAGCCGTGTGGCTCGGCACTCCGCCGGGAAACGAGAACTGCCGGAACAGCTTTCGCAGGCCGTCTTCGCCCCTGCCGACCTCGGGATAGATCTCGCTGTAGGTGCCCTCGAGCCAGGTGTTCGCGACCATTGCGGGACCGCCATGACCCGGACCGCAGATGAACAGAACATCGAGACCGCGTTCACGGATGATCCGGTTCAGATGCACATAGATGAAATTGAGGCCGGGCGTTGTGCCCCAATGGCCGAGCAGCCGCGGCTTGATGTGCTCGGGCCGCAAGGGCTCGCGCAAGAGCGGATTGTCGAGCAGATAGATTTGGCCAACCGAAATGTAGTTCGCGGCGCGCCAGTAGCGGTCCATCAGATCGACCTGGTCAAGGCCGGTTGTTTGCGCAGTGGTGCGAGCCTCGTCGTTCATGGAAATGCCTCCGGAATACCCTCGTCCGTCGTTATCTGGAGTGGCGTCGCGTCGGAGAAAGGATTTGCCTTGAAATAAGTTCGAGCGGGCGCTGCCGTCGCTGGTAAAAGCCGATCGCTGTCCCTTGGGAACCTCGAGCCTCGCCAACGGTTAGAAAGGCGTGCGCAATCCAGGAATTCAAGGGACCGCAATTCCAGGGACGTACGGGGACATGAACCGAGCTGCCCTCAAGGAAGCTTCGTTCATTGGGCGGAGGGGTCTGCAAAAAGGAGCAGAAAGATGCTCGATCTCTCCCATGCCCGCAACCAAATGGTCGATATCCACCTGAGCCGCCGTGGCATTCGAGACCGCAATGTCCTTCTAGCGATGCGCGAGGTCCCGCGCGAGGCCTTCGTCGAGCCTGGTTTCGAAGAATTCGCCTATGAGGACGGGCCGCTGCCGATCGCCGAAGGTCAGACGATATCGCAGCCCTATATCGTTGCGTTCATGATCGAAATGGCGGAGGTCGGAGCCGGTGACCACGTCCTCGAGGTCGGCACCGGATCAGGCTATGCGGCTGCCGTGATGAGCCGGATTGTCGAACGCGTCTACACGATCGAGCGCCACGCCGCGTTGGCTGAAACGGCGAGGCAGCGGTTCAAAAAGCTCGGCTACGATAATATCGAAGTCCGCACCGGCGATGGCACCAAGGGCTGGCCAGAGGCGGCACCCTTCGATGCGATCCTGGTTGCGGCCGCCGGACCCGGCGCACCGCTCGCTCTGCAGGAACAGCTCGACGTCGCCGGCCGGCTTGTCATCCCGGTCGGCGACGAATTCGACTCGCAGCGCCTGCTCAAGGTCACCCGGACCGGCGCAGCAACTTACACCGAGGAGGATTTCGGCGGCGTGCGGTTTGTTCCGCTGATCGGCGAGCAAGGCTGGGGCGAGCCAGGCAGCGACAGCCAGATAGCGGCCGAGCTTCCGCACCGGCATCAGCGCAGGAGCAGCCTGCCGCAGATGATCGCGGCCGCCGCCGAACCGCTTCCGGATTTCGACGATCCGGCCTTCGGTGCGCTGTTCGACCGGTTTGCCGACCGCCGCGTCGTCTTGCTCGGCGAAGCCAGCCACGGCACGTCGGAGTTCTACCGTGCGCGCGCCGCGATCACTCGCAGGCTGATCGAGAAGCATGGCTTCACCATCGTCGCGGTCGAGGCCGACTGGCCCGATGCCGCGGCGATCGACCGCTACGTCCGCCATCGGCCGCCGCGGCCGGGCGCCGCGCCGCCGTTCCAGCGCTTTCCCACCTGGATGTGGCGCAACACCGACGTCGCGGCGTTCGTTGACTGGATGCGAGAGCATAATGAGCGGATCAGCATATCCTCCCGGCGGGCCGGGTTCTATGGCCTCGACATCTACAATATGGGCGGATCGATCGCGGCGGTCCTGCAATATCTCGACCGCGTCGATCCGCAGGCGGCAAGGATCGCGCGCGAACGCTACGGCTGCCTGACTCCGTGGCAGAACGACCCGGCCACCTATGGCCGTGTCGCACTCACCTCCGGCTACCAGAAATGCGAGAAGGCCGTGCTCGAGCAATGCCGGGAACTGCTCGCTAGAGAGCTCGACTATGCCCAGCAGGACGGCATCGATTTCCTCGACGCCACCCAGAACGCCCGCCTGGTCGCCTCCGCCGAGCGCTATTACCGCACCATGTATTACGGCGGCGCGCAGTCCTGGAACCTGCGCGACACCCACATGTTCGAAACGCTGGAGCACCTGCTGCAGGCCCGCGGCCCGAACGCCAAGGCGGTGGTGTGGGCACATAATTCCCACATCGGCGATGCCCGCTATACCGAGATGGGGATCGTCAGGGACGAACTGAACATCGGCCAGCTCTGCCGCCAGCGTTTTGGCGACGAGGTTGCCTTGATTGGGCTCAGTACGCATTCCGGGACGGTGGCCGCCGCCACCGACTGGGACGGCGACATGGAAGTGAAACCGGTGCGGCCTTCCCACAACGACAGCTATGAGCGCCTTTGCCACGACAGCGGCGTCTCGCCTTTCCTGCTCGATTTCGAGCGCGACGACACGCTGCGCGAACGGCTTCTGGAGCGCCGGCTGGAACGCTTTATCGGCGTCATCTACCGGCCCGAGACCGAGCTCCACAGCCACTATGCGGACGCCTCGCTGGCCCGCCAGTTCGATGCTTTCGTCTGGTTCGATGAAACCAGTGCCGTGACGCCGCTTGGGCCGGAACATGCCGGGACAGGCCTTCCCGAGACCTATCCTTTCGGGCTCTAGCAGCTTGGGAAGCGGAAAATAGAAAGAAGGAGGTCACCGATGGCCGGAAAAAAGACTCATGAGCAGCAATTGCGCATCATCGAAGAGCGCGAGAACACGAAAAACGCCGGCAAGGATTTCGACGCCGAAGCGGATTTGAAAAAGACCAGGCAAGAGCGCGAGGCGTTCCGGCGCGGTGCCGAGCTCAGATCGGACCCGAAGGATATTGCCGATCCCGACGATCGCAACATCATCCGCGGGGAGCACCAGGAAAGCGCCCACAACAAGCACCGCGCCGACCGCTGAACGGCCGGATCGCTTGACGTTACGGCGCCGGGTCCGGTCTCTGATCTGACGGATGCAGCGTTCGGGGCCGCAAATTGGCAGACGAGGGCGCCGTCTTGATCTCCTAGGCGCTATTCGGCAAAAAATGTCGCTGCGACAGCAAGTGAGACAAGGCTCAGCATCGCCAGCCCTGCCCTGGCGACATGCGAAGCCTCCCAGACGTTGCGCAAATCTCTCCAGTCGCCGGCCTGCTTTCGAGAGAACATTGAAAAAAACGTCGCGGCTGATTTCGGCATGGCAGTGTCTTGCACCCAGAAATTATTGACGGGGTGCGTGACCAACCAATAGGTCGCATGCTCCGCCAGCAAGAAGACAAGCGCCGCCAAGGTCCACCAGAATCGGGCGCTTGGATAGGGCGTCAGGTAAAGCAGGACGGCGAGTGCAATGATGCCGCCGATCTCGGCGAACCCGCCGATCGTGAAGCCGGGATAGTAGATTGCCTGCACTGATCTGTAGGTGGCCTCCTTGAGGCGCAATTTGCCGGGCAATTCCAAAGCGTGCGCGAGCGAGAGCGCCATCGAGACGGCGACCAGAAGAAGGGCGGCGATCATCAATGCGCGCATGTTCCTGCTCCCGACCATGTCAAGATGCGCCCGTAGATAGGGTCGTTGGTGATGCGGTAAAGGCGATGACACCCGACGTCGCCGGCAAGCCGGTAGGGTCATTCCCCGATCTGGCTGGTAGACCGTTCGTGGAGCGTGGCGCCGGTCTGCGCGTCGACCGCGACCATGCTGACCTCGTAGCCCCAGAGCTTGCGGATGTGGCGCAGCGTGGCGTCGCGGCTGCCGCCTTCCAGCACGATGCCGTCCTTGACCTTGTGCTGCAGGCGCAGATGCCGGTCGCCGAGCAGGTCCACATCCACCACCTGTATGTCGGGCCGGCTGGCGCCGATATCGTAGCTGTGGGCGAGTGCGCCGCGGATGCTCTCGTAGCCGCGCTCATTGTGTATCGAGGCGACTTCGTAATGGGGGTCGTTGGCAGCATCGGCAAGCACGAAGAACCGCCATTTCCGTATCAGGGTCGGGCTCAGGTATTGGCGGATGAAGGACTCGTCGCGATGGTTGGCCCAGGCGTCCAGCAAGGTCTGGCGCCAGTCGCCGTTGCCGGCGATGTCGGGGAACCAGTCGCGGTCCTCGGCCGTCGGCGCGGTCGAGATGCGCTGGATGTCCTGCATCATGTCGAGGCCCAGCGCGTAAGGGTTGATACCGGAAAAGCGCGGATCGTCGAACCCCGGCTGGAAGATCACGTTCGAATGGTTGCGCAGGATCTCCAGCATGGCACCTTCGCCGATCAGGCCGCGGTCGAACAAAAGGTTCATCAGCGTGTAATGCACGAAGGTGGCGCAGCCCTCGTTCATTACCTGCGTTTGCCGCTGGGGATAGAAATACTGCGCGATGACGCGGACGATCCGGATGACCTCACGCTGCCACGGTTCCAGGATCAGGCTGTTCTTCTCCAGGAAATAAAGCAGGTTCTCCTCGGGCAGCTTGAGCGATTTCTTGCGCTCCGTCATGGTATCCGTCTCGCGGACCTTGGTGCCGTCCTTGGAAGGCGGCAGCGTGCGCCACAGATCGTTGTAGGAACGCTCCTCGTACTCCAGGCGCTCGCGAAGGCCCTCGCGCTGCTTTTCCGACGACAGCTTCGGCGGCCGGTGGTATCTGAACACGCCCTGTTCCATTAGCGCATGTGCGGCATCGAGGATCTCTTCCACCGCATCGACGCCGTGCCGCTCTTCGCAGCGGGCAATATAGCCCTTGGCGAAGTCGAGATAGCTGAGGATGGCGCCGGCGTCCGTCCACTGCCGGAACAGATAATTGTTCTTGAAGAAATGGTTGTGGCCGAGTGCTGCGTGCGCCGTCACCAGGGCCTGGAGGGCCATGGTGTTTTCCTCCATCAGATAGACGATGCAGGGATTGGAATTGATGACGAGTTCATAGGCCAGCCCCCGTCCGCCTTTGCGATAGAGCAATTCCTGGTAGAGGTAGTGCTTGCCGAAGGACCAGTGCCGGTACATCAGCGGCATGCCGACCGAGGAATAGGCGTCGAGCATCTGTTCGGACGAGATGATCTCCATCTGCACCGGATAGATGTCGAGGTGGAGCTCTTCGGTGGCGATCGCCTCGATGGTCTCGTAGGCGCGCGACAGCGTCCTGAAATCCCAGTCGGAACCGGAAAACAGCAGCCCGGATCTGCTCGCCATCAGCCCCCTCTTTCACCGCTCTTTTGATAACCCGGCTGTCTGGCGAAGAGCTGGCGGAAAACCGGGTAGATGTCGGCCGCCGTGGCGATGCGGCTCATCTGGAAGTTTGACCATCTCAGCTTGACCGCACTGTAGGCACGCCACAGCGACGTGCCGTTGTCGGTAGCGCCGAAGATGTGGCTCTCACGCTCGTCGAGGATCTCGACATAGGCGAAATACTGGCAGAGCCGCATGATCTGTTGATCGAGCAGGGCGATGCAGCGCTCGGAATCGGTGACGAAATTATCGCCGTCCGAGGCCTGGGCGACATAGATGTTCCATTCGCGGCTGGGATAGCGTTGCTCGACGATGCGGTGCATCTCCTCGAGCGCCGTGGAAACCACCGTGCCGCCGCTCTGGGTGTTGTAGAAGAAGGTTTCCTCGTCGACCTCCTGCGCCTCGTGCGTGTGGCGGATGAAGACCACCTCGGTCCGGTCATAGCGCCGTTTCAGGAACAGGTGCAGCAGCACGAAGAAACGCTTGGCCAGATCCTTCTCGCGTTCGCCCATCGAACCGGACACGTCCATCAGGCAGAACATCACCGCATTGGCGTTCGGCACCGGCTGGGCGTCGAAGCGGTTGAAGCGGATATCGACCGGATCGACAAAGGCGATCCGCTTGCGGCGGCGCTCCAGCCGCTCAAGCTCTTCCTGCAGCGCCACGATGCGCTGGCGCAGCTCGGCGTTTTGCGGCTTCGCCTCCAGCGAGGCGATCTCCTGGGCGATTGCGTCGAGTTCCTCCTGCTTGGGGCGCCTGAGCGCTATGCGGCGGCCATGGCTGTTGCGCATCGTGCGCCCGACATTGATGTTGGTCGGCGAGCCGGTCGCGGCAAAGCCGGCCCGGCGCGGCTTGAAGGCGAGGATCTCCTTGAGGTTGAGCTTGACCATGTCAGGCAGTTCTAGGTCTTCGAAAAAGAGGTCGAGCACCTCTTCGCGCGACAGCACGAAACGGAAATCGTCCTCCGATTCGGTTCTCCCCGGGGCGGACCCCATGCCTCCGCCCTGGCCGGGCTTGGGCAGCCGGTCGCCTGGGGTGAAATGCTTGTTGCCGGGCAGGACGTGCTGACGGCTGCCGCTGTTCCTGGCATCGTTGAAGCTCGGCTCGCCGGTACCCCGCGCCGGCATCGAAACGGCATGCTCGGCGTCCACGTCGGCGATCTTGCCGGCGCGGATCTGATCGCGGATGGTGCGCTTCAACTCTTCGCGCGCCCGCCGCAGGAAACGCTGCCGATTGCCGAGGCTTTTGTCCTTCGGGTTCAGTCGGCGATCGATGAAGATCGGCATATGTTACCCCGGGCTGGCTTCAACCCGCCTTGTTCACCCGCATGTACCAGTCCACCAGCCGGCGGACCTGGCGCTCGGTGTAGCCGCGCTGGATCATCCGCTGCACGAATTCGGTATGCCGCTTCTCCGTCACGCTGTCCTGCTTGGAGCCGAAGCTGATCACCGGCAGCAGGTCCTCGACCTGCCCGAACATCCGCTTCTCAATGACTTCGCGCAGCTTCTCATAGCTTGTCCATGACGGGTTACGGCCATGGTTTCTGGCGCGCGCGCGCAGCGTGAACTTCACCACTTCGTTGCGGAAGTCCTTGGGATTGGCGATGCCGGCCGGCTTTTCGACCTGCGACAGTTCGTTGTCCAAGACCTCGCGATTGAGGATCTGGCCGGTATCGGTATCCTTGTAGTCCTGATCCTCGATCCAGGCATCGGCGTAGGCGATATAGCGGTCGAACAGGTTCTGGCCGTATTCGCTGTAGGATTCCAGATAGGCCTTCTGGATCTCGTGGCCGATGAACTCGGCATAACGGGTGGCCAGCTCCGACTTGATGAAATCGAGATAGTCCGCCTCGGTCTCCTTCGGGAACTGCTCGCGCTTGATCGCCTCTTCCAGGATGTACATCAGATGCACCGGATCGGCGGCCACCTCTTCGGTGTCGTAATTGAAGGTCTGCGACAGGATCTTGAAGGCGAAGCGGGTGCTGACGCCGGTCATGCCTTCGTCGACGCCGGCGGCGTTTCGGTATTCCTGGACCGACTTCGCCTTGGGATCGGTTTCCTTGAGGTTCTCGCCGTCATAGACGCGCATCTTGGTGTAGAGCGGCGAATTGTCGTGTTCGGCCAGGCGGGTCGAGACGGTGAACCGGCTGAGGATATCGAGCACTTCCGGAGCGCAGGGGCTGTTTGCCAATTCGCTCTCGCGCAACAGCTTCTCGTAGATCTGCCGCTCTTCGGTGACGCGCAGGCAATACGGCACCTTGACCACCAGGATGCGGTCGAGGAACGCCTCGTTGTTCTTGTTGTTCTTGAACTGCAGCCATTCCGACTCGTTGGAATGGGCAACGATGATGCCCTGATAGGGGAAAGCGCCGAAATTCTCGGTGCCGTTGTAGCTGCCTTCCTGGGTCGCGGTCAGCAGCGGATGCAGCACCTTGATCGGCGCCTTGAACATCTCGACGAATTCGAGCAGCCCTTGCGTGGTCCGGTTCAGCCCACCGCTATAGGAGTAGGCGTCAGGATCGGACTGGCTGAAGTTCTCCAGCTGCCTGATGTCGACCTTGCCGACCAGGGCCGAAACGTCCTGGTTGTTCTCGTCGCCCGGCTCGGTCTTGGCGATGCCGATCTGGCGCAGCCTGGACGGCATCAGCTTGACGACGCTGAATTTGGAGATGTCGCCGGACAATTCGTCGAGGCGCTTGGCCGCCCAGGGCGAGATCAGGCCGTTCAGCCGCCGCCGGGCGATGCCGTATTTGTCCTCCAAAAGGTCGCCCATGCGGTCTGGATCGAACAGCCCGAGCGGCGATTCGAAGACCGGGCTGACCTGGCCGCCGACCTTCAGCGTATAGATCGGACGCTGCTCCATCAGCCTTTTCAGCTGCTCCGCAAGCGAGGACTTGCCGCCGCCGACCGGGCCGAGCAGATAGAGGATCTGCTTGCGTTCCTCGAGCCCTTGCGAGGCATAGCGGAAATAACCGGCGATACGCTCGATCGTATCCTCCATGCCGTAAAAGTCGGCGAAGGTTGGATAGATCTTGATCGTCCGGTTCGAAAAAATACGGCCGAGCCGCTCGTCCTTGCTGGTATCGACAAAGGTCGGTTCGCCGATCGCCTCGACCATCCGTTCGGGTGCCGAGGCGTACATCGACTTGTCCTCGCGGCAGGCAAGCAGATATTGCTGGAGGCTTATCTCCTCCTGAGCCGCATTCTTGTAAACCTCGGAAAACAGATCGAAGACGTCGGATTGATTCTCACGCATGGTATTCCTAGCCCCGGAGCCGGTGTGGCTGCACGTTTGTCTCTTGAACAACCAAATGTCAGAAAGCGCTTGTGGTTCCCTTCACTTCGCAGAGAGTGCATGTGATCGAAGGATAAGAGTCTAGATAAGGACATCCTGAGTGCAGACAAGGCGTGCAACGTCCTGACCGAGGCATAAAATCCTGAATTGCACCACGCCCCGCTGACGACTCCCAACAAGACCGAGGAACGGTTCGGGTCCTTCCCGGTTGTGAGGGAAAGGAGACGGTCGATGTCTGGGAATAGTTTGTGGTTGCTCGTCGTTGCAGGCGGTCCACTGCTGCTGGCAATTCTGATCGCCTACGCCCTGCTCACGCAGCGCCGTCGCGGCCCGGCGGAGCGCAGGGAAAGCGAGCGCGCAACCGAGCGCCTGTATCGGGAAAAGAAGGACTGACCGACAGGATCGCAGCTCAGCTGCCGGCAACCGCCAGCCCGGTCGCTTTTTCGGCCCGCAGCAGCATGCCGAACAGGTCGCGCGGCTCATCGGGATCGGCCAGAAGGTCTAGTTCCTCGTAAAGACCGGTCCGCTGAAGCTGATCGCGGACGTAGCGCAACGCAGAAAAATCCTCGATCGCAAAGCCGACGGAATCAAACAATGTGATCTGTAGGGCATCCGTCCGGCCTGCTGCCTTTCCTGTCATCACCTGCCACAATTCGGTAACCGGATGATCCGCATCGAGCTGCTGGCTCTCGCCTTCGATGCGCGTCTGCGGTGGATATTCGACGAAAATGTCCGAGCGCAGCAGAATGTCGCGATGCAGCTCGGTCTTGCCCGGGCAGTCGCCGCCCACGGCGTTGATGTGCACGCCGGATCCGACCATGTTGTCGGTCAGGATTGTTGCCGACCGCTTGTCGGCGGTAACCGTGGTGATGATCTGTGCACCTTCAACGGCTTCCTGCGCCGACGCGCAGAGCTTGATGTCGAAACCCATGCCGGCAAGGTTCTTCATGCATTTCGTCGAGGCCGCCGGGTCGATATCGTAGAGCCGCAGCCTGTCGACGCCAAGCAGCGCCTTGAACGCAATCGCCTGGAATTCCGATTGCGCGCCATTGCCGATGATCGCCATGCACTTGGCGGCCTCAGGAGCGAGGTATTTCGCCGCGACCGCCGAGCTTGCGGCGGTTCTGAGCGCGGTCAGGATGGTCATTTCCGAAAGCAGCATCGGATAGCCGTTGCCGACATCGGCAAGCACGCCGAAAGCGGTCACGGTCTGGCGGCCGTCACGCGTGTTCTTCGGATGCCCGTTGACGTATTTGAACCCGTAAAGCTGCCCGTCGCTGGTCGGCATCAGCTCGATGACGCCGTCAACGCTGTGCGAGGCGACGCGCGGCGTCTTGTCGAACAGCTCCCAGCGCCTGAAATCCTCTTCGATATAGGCGGCAAGCTCGAGCAGGAAGCGCTCGATGCCGATGGCAAGCACCAGCTTCATCATGCGGTCGACGCTGACGAACGGCACGATGTTCAAATTGACGGTCATGGCTCAGAACCCCCTCGTCGGGCGATCCATGATCCGCCGACCCATCAGGCTCGCGGTCAGGTCGACCAAAAGCGTGGCGGTGCGGCCGCGTTCGTCGAGAAAAGGGTTGAGCTCGACCAGGTCGAGACTGGTGACGAGGCCGCTGTCATGCAGCATTTCCATCGCCAGATGCGCCTCGCGGAAGGTGGCGCCGCCTGGAACGGTGGTGCCGACCGCCGGGGCGATCGACGGGTCGAGAAAATCGACGTCGAGGCTGACGTGCAGCATGCCGTTGGCGGCGCTCACCCGTTCGAGAAAGGCGCGAAGCAGTTGCGCAATGCCGTGCTCGTCGATCGAACGCATGTCATGGACCGTCACACCGGCTCGGCGCAACGCTTCCCGTTCTGCCAGGTCCACGCTGCGGATCCCCAGCGCGCATATGCGAGCCGGGTCCACCTGCGCCGCAAGGCGGGGGAAATAGCCCTCGAAGCCGGGCTGCCCGCTGGCGTAGGCCAGCGGCACACCATGCAAATTGCCGCTGGTGGTCGTGTCGAGCGTATGAAAATCGGGGTGGGCGTCGAGCCACAGCACGAAGAGCGGCCGGCCGGCATTCGCCGCCCGGCGGGCAATGCCGGCGAGCGTGCCGGCCGAAATGCTGTGGTCGCCGCCGAGAAAGATCGGCATCGCGTCGGCGCTCGCGGCATAGGCCGTTTCGCTGATTGCCGCTGTCCAGGCGGCAATTTCCGGCAACGCCTTCACCGCCGCGTTGCCGTGTGCGACAGGACGCATGTCGGCAGGGACGATGGTTCCGAGGTCGGTCAGCGTATGGCCGAGCTCGGTCAGTGCGCCGGCCAGGCCGGCCGTGCGCAGCGCACTCGGCCCCATCTCGCAGCCCATGCGGCCTGAGCCGGCCTGGATCGGCGCCCCAACGATCGTGCAATGCATGCTCATACCCGACCAATTACGATGCCTTTATTGAAGCCGGCATCGCTGGCAGAATGAACATGTCAAATTGGCAAATTTGTCGAAGTGCCTTACCATTGTGGCATCATCTACTTCCGTTGTGAGCAATCATGGACCAGCTCGACGAGCAGATCATCACCTCTTTGCGGCACGACGCCCGGCGCAGCATTTCCGATCTTGCCATCAGCCTGGGTGTCTCCCGGGCAACGGTAAGGTCGCGGATCGAGCGGCTTGAAAGGGACGGCGTCATCGTCGGCTACACCGTCATTCTGCGCGCCGACGCGGTCGATCAGCGCGTGCGTGGCATCATGATGATCGAGATCGAAGGCCACGCCGCCGATCGCGTCATCCGGGCGCTGGGCGGCTTCTCCGAGGTCTCGACCATCCACACCACCAATGGCCGCTGGGATCTGGTGATAGAACTCGGAACCCAGACCCTGAGCGAGTTCGACGCGGTGCTGAGACGTATCCGCCTGATCCCCGGAATTACCGGCAGCGAAACAAGCCTGCTCCTGGCAACGCCACGCACCACCAAGGCGCGGCTGTGATCTTCGCCCTTGACCTGTAGCGGTAACGAAGTCCGAAGCCACGGAACCTTCAATTGCCGCCGCGGTTAGAGCAATTCCACGAAAAGTGTGGAACGCCATTGGCGGATGTTCCCGGCCGGCGGCGTGTTTCGGCCCGACCTGACATGGCTAGAATGACGATCGGCCGGCTCCCCCGCTCGGCCCTCGGATCGCCTGGGTGACGACGGTGTAACGCGTGATTTGACCCTCCTCGGGGTCCTCGCCGTGGAAATGGATTGCTGCGTTCAGCGGCAGCCGCGCAGTGCTGCCGAACTGCTTGACGGCGGAGACATGCACGATCTGCATGTCGGGGTCGCGCTTCATGGCGTCCATTGCTGCGAGCTCGGCGCTGCTGCTGCCACCGATCCGCCAGCTGGCTTCCAGCACACCCGATCGCCAGATGCCCGAGGAATCGACACCTTGGCCGATGTCGTAGTTGCGTCGCGAGGCGAAGAATCCGGGATAACCATCCATCGCTGCGTCATAGGTTCTCGCCTGCGCCACGGCCAAACCCAGCGCCGGAGATAGTCGCAGCCCGTCCAGCGCCTCCCATCCGCCGCGCACGACAACCAGATCGGATCCGCCGTAGACGGGCTGTCCGTCGTTGTCGGTCGTCGTCCGCTGGGTGCCGTAATAGCTGACCGACAATTCGTCGATCATGGTTCTGCCAACGCTCAGCGTAACGATGTCGCGAAGCTGCGTTTCGAGAACAAGGCCGTATTCGCTGAGGTCGGAGGATGGATATTGGTCCAGCAGCCTTTCGACGTCGCCGACCGTCGCGGCGGTGTGCTGGTCGCGGCCCCGCGAAGCGCGCGGTGGCTTGAACCGGACCAGCCCGAGCTCCAGCAGACGTTGCGCTGCGCGCAGCGCGTCATGGCGTGAAAATGCAGTGTAGCCGGGCAGTACGGCTGCGGCGACGGTGCTGCCGAAGCCGGCGGGCCATTCTTTTGGCCGTGCCGCCGATCCGTCCACCAGCTCGTGGGTTATGGCCTTGGTGGTTGCGAGGCGCCAGGGCACCACGCCGCCGAAGAGGTCGTCGGGCCCGTTGATGCCCAGTTGGGCCGCATCGGCAGCAAGCAAGCTGTCGTCCGGCACGAAATACAGCCCGCCGCTGTCACCGCCGCCGTCACGCAGGCCCTGGCGGAAGGAAAACCCCTTCAACGCTGCAATCGTGCGCGCGACGGCAGCGACAGTTTCGCGTTCGTGGGCGTAGATGGTCTCGCCGCCCGGTGCGGAGAATGCGACCACAACACCTTTCGCCCCGCTAGGTTGCTTACCGCTTAGCCCGGTCATGTCGCGCCCTTCGTCCATTGCCGAGCCCATTGCCGTTATTCCGCGGCGATGCGTCCGAACCGAAAAACCCGCTTACGCGGCGAATGTTCCGGCCAGCGGCTGGCTGCAGATTTGACCGGGTGACGGCCGCGCCGCACGTCCTGGGAGAGGCCGAGCTCGTCGGCACATTCGAGCGGGCTTGAGACCGGAGCTCGCTGTCGCATGAACTGCGGCCAACGGCCGGAATAATCCCTAGCGGTTCATGTTCATGTTAGCGTTCATCGGCATCAAATTGTGGTCGAGATTGGCCATGATCCAGATCGAGCCGCCGATCACCAGCACAACGATCAGCACGCCGAAGGCAAGCGCCAGAGCGTTGTTGGTGTTGTCCGGCCCCGTCGTGATGTGCAGGAAGAAGACGAGATGCACGCCCATCTGAGCGATCGCCAGCACGACCAGCGCCACCGGAATGCCGGGTGCCCATATCAGGTTCGTTCCGGGCAACCAGAATGAGGCGATGGTCAGCAGCGTTGCCAGCCCGAGGCCGATCACATAGCCGCGCAACCCGGATCCGACCTCGGCGTCGCCGAGGTATTCGTCACCCGGCGCCGTATCGATGTCGTAGCGCTCCGGGCCATCGGTGTCGCGCCGTTGCGCGTGGCGATCGTCAGCATGGCTCATCGACTTGCTCCCAGGAGATAGACCACCGTGAACAGGGCGACCCAGATGATGTCGAGGGCGTGCCAGAACAGGCTGAAGCACATGAAACGCCGAAGAATATCGTCGCGGAATCCCTTGGCGAAGATCTGCGCCATCATCGTGAGCAGCCACAGCAGCCCCGCCGTGACGTGAAGGCCATGGCATCCAACCAGCGTGAAGAACGCCGACAGGAAAGCGCTGCGCGTAGGTCCGGCGCCGCTGGCAACCATATGCGCGAACTCGCGCAACTCGAGCAGGATGAAGGTGGCGCCGAGCACGAAGGTGACAGCCATGGCGACATAGAACCAGGAGCTTCGCCGCGCTGTCACGGCGAGGCTGGCGAGACCGCAGGTGAAGCTCGACAAAAGCAAAGCGGCCGTCTCGATCGAGACGTTGCGCAGGTCGAACAGCTCGGGTCCGCTTGGTCCGCCCGCCGTCTTGCCCGCCAGCACGGCATAGGCCGCGAAGAAGGCCGAGAACATCACGATGTCGCTCAGAAGGAAGATCCAGAAGCCGTAGCCGACGACGATCCGGATCGGTGCCGGGCCGCCGTCGCCATGGCCGGGTGCATGGCCGTGCCCGCGATGGCCGAGGCGGTAGGGGTCACGTTCTCGAACGTCGATCACAGTCATGGCCTTGGCCCCGTGTAGGTGGCCAGCGCCTCGCGGCGGGCACTTCGGTTGGCGCGGTCGATCCGGGCGACTTCGGCGGAAGGAATGACGTATTCGGGGATGTCGCGCCACGCGAATACGACGAAGGTGGCGAAAGCACCGAGCGCGCCGAGCGCCACCATCCACCAGATGTGCCAGATGAGGGCGAAGCCCATCACGGTCGCAAAGAAGGCGCAGATGAACCCGGTGGGGCTGTTGCGCGGCATCTCGATCGGCTCGTATTCAGGCTCGTCGCGCAGCCGGTTTTGCTCGCGTGCCCGCTGCTTGATGCTCCAGTAGGGCTCTTCGCCCTCGACATGCGGAAGCGCGGCGAAGTTGAAGACCGGCGGCGGCGAGGGCGTGGCCCATTCCAGCGAGCGACCGTCCCAGGGATCTCCGGTGGCGTCGCGAAGTGCCGCGCGCTGCCGGATGCTGACGACGAGCTGTACGATCTGCGCGACCACGCCGGCGGTGGTGATTAACATGCCGGCGCCGGCAACCAGCACCCAGGGATGCCAGGCCGGCACGTCGAAATGCTGCATGCGGCGGGTCATGCCGAGCAGGCCGACAGCGTAGAGCGGCACGAAGGTGGCGTAGAAGCCGATCAGCGTCAGCCAGAAGGCCAGCTTGCCCCAGCCCTCGTGCAGCCGGAAGCCGAATGCCTTGGGAAACCAGTAGGTATATCCCGCGAAGGCGCCGAACAGCACACCGCCGATGATGACGTTGTGGAAATGCGCCACCAGGAACAGGCTGTTGTGGAGCAGGAAATCGGCCGGCGGCACGGCCAGCAACACGCCCGTCATGCCGCCGACGACGAACGTCACCATGAAGCCCAGCGACCACAGCATCGGCGTCGCGAAGCGGATGCGGCCGCCATACATGGTGAACATCCAGTTGTAGATCTTCACGCCGGTACCGACAGCGATGATGCTGGTCGCGATGCCGAACGCGGCGTTGACGTCGGCGCCGGCGCCCATGGTGAAGAAGTGGTGCAGCCACACCATGAAAGAGACGATGCAGATGAAGAGCGTCGCGGCCACCATCGAGCGGTAGCCGAACAGCGGCTTGCTGGAGAAGGTGGAGATGACCTCCGAGAAGATGCCGAACGCCGGCAGGACGAGGATGTAGACCTCGGGATGGCCCCAGGCCCAGATCAGGTTCACGAACATCAGCATGTTGCCGCCGGCTTCGTTGGTGAAGAAATGAAAGCCGAAATAGCGGTCGAGCGTCAGCATCGCGAGCGTGGCGGTGAGGATCGGGAAGGCGGCGACGATGAGCAGGCTGGCGGCGAGTGAGGTCCAGCAGAACATCGACATCCTGAGATAACTCATGCCGGGCGCCCGCACCTTCAGGATCGTGGTGACGAAATTGATGCCGGTGAGCAGCGTTCCGACGCCCGCTATCTGCACTGCCCACAAATAATAGTCGACGCCGACGCCCGGCGAGTAGGCGGTCTCGCTGAGCGGCGGATAGGGCAGCCATCCGGTGCGCGCGAATTCGCCGATTACCAGCGAGATGTTGACCAGCAGCGCACCGGTGGCGGTGAGCCAGAAACTCACCGAGTTGAGCGTCGGAAAGGCAACGTCGCGGACGCCTAGCTGCAGCGGCACGACCAGGTTCATTAGGCCGATGACGAACGGCATCGCCCCGAAAAAGATCATGATGGTGCCGTGGGCGGAAAAGACCTGGTTGAAGTGGTCCGGCGGCAGATAGCCGGGCGCCTGGAAGGCGAGGGCCTGCTGGGACCGCATCATGACGGCGTCGCTGAAGCCGCGCAGCAGCATCAGCAGCGCCAGCAGCGTGTACATCACGCCAATCCGCTTGTGATCGACGCTGGTGATCCATTCGCGCCACAGATAGGGGAAATGGCCGGCCAGGAAGACCCAGGCCAGCACGCCGAGGATTGCCAGGGCGACGACCGCCGAGGCGATCATCGGCAGAGGCTGATCGAACGGAATGACGTCCCAGCTCAATTTTCCGAGCATTGTCAGCCTCCTGTCTTGGGCAATACGCTCGGCTCGGGGCCAACGGCCTGGGGACCGGGCGCGGGCGGAACGCCTTGCGTCGCGATTTCATAGAAAAGGTCCGGCTCGACTGAGCGATAGGTCGAAGGCGGCACGTCCAGGCTCTGTCTGGCCAGTTCCTGGTAGCTGGCCTTGTCGAGTGCCTGTCCCTGGCTTCGCGCCGAATTGACGAATGCATCGAAGGCGTCCGCCGCGACGGCATGCAGCACGAATTGCATGCCAGGAAAACCGTCGCCGCTGAAATGGGCAGACCGCCCATAGAATTCGCCCGGCTGATCCGCCTGCAGGTGAAGCTGCGTCGTCATGCCGTTCATCGTGTAGATCATGCCGCCGAGCTGAGGCACGAAGAACGCGTTCATGACGCTTGCCGAGGTGAGCGAGAAATGCACCGGCCTGCCCACCGGCACCACAAGCTGGTTGATGCTCGCGACATTCTGCCCGGGGTAGATGAACAGCCATTTCCAGTCGAGCGAGACGACCTGCACCTCAAGCGGCTTTTGCTGGGAATCCAGCGGCTTCATTGGATCGAGGTCATGCGACCCGATCCAGATGATGCCGCTCAGAAACAGGATGACGAGGATGGGGATCGACCAGACGACCAGTTCGATGCGTCCGGAATAGGCCCATTCCGGCAGATACTGCGCTCTTGTGTTGGTCTCACGGAACCACCAGGCAAAACCGAGCGTCGCCACGATCGTCGGGATGACGATGGCCAGCATGATGGCAACCGAATTGAGCAGGATCGTGCGCTGCGCGGCGCCGACCGGCCCTTGCGGGTCGAGCACGCCGCCCTGGCAGCCGGCAAGCAGCCCGGCAACAAGCATCGTCGCGCCGACGCGGCCAAGACGGATGGCGGCACAGTTTCGAACGATCGCCCTCAGCAACATGAGATCTCGCCGTTTCCTGAAAACCGATTGGAATGTTGCAGGCAGCGTGGCTGCCAACCCCGAATGTGCGCGCCGGTGTGGCCACAGTTCCTTCACGCATGCTCCGGCTGGCAGAACCGCATGCGGCGGATGTCATCGTTAGGCGGTCGACCTGTCGAGAACCCCTCCAAATCCTAAAAACCAGCGGCAAATCCCAAGCAACCAGAGCCAAATCCTAAGAAACCAGAAACAGTACCCAGATCGAAGTTATCGCCAGAAACGTGGCGAATGCCAAGGCGGCAAACCAGTTCATCGCCGCGCCCATAGTTGGTCCATTTGCCCTGCTCCGTGCGACGTGGCTGCTGATTCCAGTGATGCTGCTCCAGATGACTGGCGCCAACCGAACGAATGTTCGTCGCGAAAGTTCCCAAAAAACCGGATCCATCGCAGCCTTTGGTTGCAGGGCCGGGCGGCAATGCGATGCACACCAGGGGCGGTTGGACGGCTTTCCTGCCAAGCGGAAGCGAGGGTCGGCTTTGCGTATGTAAAAACTACTTGTCTAGGTGAAAATTATTGCTACTAATCGGCTGACCCGGCACATGGCCGGCTCTGGGAGGAATTTTCGGCATGACAAGACTGCGCGGCCTCGCGTGGGATCACCGACGCTGCTGGGGTCCGCTCGACGCCAGCATCGGGCCGTATTGCGTCGCCAATCCCGGTCTTGAGATCGAATGGGACCGCCGCAGCCTTTACGAGTTCGGCGAGGGCGCGCTTGGTCCGGTGCTCGACGTCTATGATCTCGTCGTGTTCGACCATCCGTTCATCGGCGATATTGCCGAAGGCGGGCTGATGGTGCCGTTCGATTTGTCGGCTGAGCAGCGCCGCGGTTTCGAACAGGATTCAGTTGGCGCATCCTGGCAATCCTACGCAAGGGACGGGCGCCAATGGGCGTTGCCGATCGATGCTGCCTGCCAGGTTGCCTCGTATCGCCCCGATCTCCTGGAGCGCTACGGACCGCTGCCGCGCAGCCATGACGAGGTGCTGGATCTCGGCCGGCGCGCCTTGAAGGACGGCAAATGGCTTGGGCTGCCGTTGGTGCCGACTGACGCTATGTGCCTGCTTTTGACGCTGGGTGAGCCCAGCGAAGACGGCGACGAGTTCATCGCCGGGGAAAAGATCGAGCGGGCCGTCGGGCAATTGCGCCAGCTTGCGGCGCTGTCGCACCCGAACTCGCCGAAATGGAACCCGATCCGCTGCTACGATCACATGATCGCGCATGACGACGTGGTCTACGTGCCGTTCGCCTTCGGCTATGTGAACTATGCCTCCAAGGCAGACAGGCCGTTTCTGCGCTTCGCCGACGTGCCGACGCCGCGATCCGCCGGCGCCTTGCTCGGCGGCGCCGGCATCGGCGTCAGCGCCCAATCGAAACACAAGCAGGCTGCCATCGATTACGCGCTGTTTCTGTGCTCGCCCGGCTATCAGCGCGGCGACTATGTGAAATCCGGCGGACAGCCGGGATCGTTGGCGGCGTGGCAGGATGCCGAGGTCAACGCTCTCTCCGGCGGCTTCTTCGCCTCGACGCTGGCGACGATCGAAGCCTCCTATCTGCGCCCGACCCACCCGGGCTTCATCAGCTTCTTCCGCCAATGCGCCCCTCATGCCGCGGCGGCCATCGCCGGCGAATTGCCGGCGGCGGAACTCGCGGACCGGCTGAACCGACTCTATCGCGAGACCAGGCAGCCGCAACGGAGCGTCGCGTAATGGCCACCGATATTGCCCAGGTCGTCGACGAAGGGGAAAGCGGCCGCAACGGCTACCGCGTGCCGGCGGTAGAGAAGGCGCTCGATATCTTGGAATTCATGGCTGCCAGCGGCGAGCCGCTGACCCAGACCGAGATCGCCACCGGAATGGGGCGCTCCATTCACGAGATCTACCGCATCCTGCTGCTGCTGGAGAAGCGCGGCTACATTTTCCGGACCCAATCGGACCGCTTCCGCCTGTCGCTGAAGCTGTTCGAACTGGCGCATATGCATCCGCCGGTGAACCGCCTGGTCGAATGCGCGCTGCCGGTGATGCGCGGCCTCGCCGCCAATGCCGACCAGAGCTGCCATCTGGTCGTGCGCGAAGGCGAGAGCGCGCTGGTCGTGCTGCAGATCGATTCGCCTTTGCCGATGCGTTATTCGGTTGCCCTTGGCTCGCATTTCCCGATCCTCGAAACGAGTTCCGGCGCGGTGCTGCTGGCGCATTCAAGCCGCGCCGAGCGCGATCGCATCGTCGAGCGGATCGTCGCTGCAGGCGAAGGCCAGGGCAGCCGGGCGGAAATCGAAGCGCGGCTGAACGAGGTCGCAAGGCTCGGCTATGAAATGCGCGCCTCGCTGGCTGTCGAGGGCTGCACCAACATCTCGATGCCGGTGCGCGACCATACCGGTGCCGTCAATGCCGCGCTCACCGTCCCGTTCCTGCCGCAAAAGGCCGCTCGCTTCGATCGCAAGACCGTCTTCGAACGGACGAAGGCGGCGGCCGAGACGATATCGGCGGCGCTGGGCGCGGGCGAAGCTGCCGCCTCTTCACGTGCCGACCCGGAACGGCGGGACTATCCGTTCAGCAACTGACAAGAAATACAGGGAGAAGAAACATGAACTGGTCCAAATCGATGCTGTTTGCCTCGGCGGCGGTGCTGGCTCTGAGCGCCGCCGCGGCACACGCCGAAAACATGCCGAAGCGCATCGGCTACGTCACCAACTATGCTACGCATGAGTGGTATCAGAACGTCATCAAGGGCATGCAGTCCCGCGCCAAGGAACTCGGCATCGAGCTCGAGGTGCAGGACGCCAATCTGGACGTTGCCAAGGAGGTCTCGGCGGCCGAAGATTTCATGGCCAAGGGCGTCGACGTCCTGATCATCACGCCCGTCAACGAGGAAGGCGTCGTGCCGCTGCTGCGCCAGGCGAAATCCAACAACGTTCCGGTCGTGCTCGAAGGCAATCCGGTCAAGGGCATGACCACAATGGTCGCGATCTGCGACTACGACACCGGCTACACCGCCGGCGTCGAAGCCGGCAAATACGCCAAGGAAAAGCTCGAAGGCAAGGCCAAGGTGATGAATGTCGGCCTGCCGCTGCTGTCGGCCACCGTCCTGCGGTCGCAGGGTTTCATGGACGGCCTGAAGACCATCATCCCCGACGCGGTCATGGTCCACGACCTCGACGGCGGCGGCAATCCGGATCGCGCGCTCGAAGTCTCTTCGGCGGCTCTTGCCAAGAACGCCGACATCAACATCATCTACGGCATCAACGATTCCTCCTCGCTCGGCGGCCTTCAGGCCTGGAAAGCGGCCGGCAAGTCGCAGGACGGCCTGTTGACGGTCGGCACCGGCGGCGAAGGCCTCGCCTTCATCAATGCCATGCAGAATGAACCGTCCTACCGCATCGAAGCCGCGATGTTCCCGGAAAAGGAAGGCTACACCGCCATCGATGCAGCGGTTAAGCTCTTCAACGGCGAGGAGGTGCCGGAACACATCGTCAGCCCGACCGCGCCGATGAACGGCGACGACTGGAAGAAGTTCTACGACTACGATGGCACCACACGCACGATCAAATGGGATGCCGTCAATGCGCTTCAGCCACCGGAAAAATGCATGAAAACTTCCGCCGATCTGAAGAAGTAAGGATTCCGGGTAGCCCTTCCCGCACGGCGGGAAGGGCATCGGATCGGGTGCCGACGGCAAAACAGGTCAACCGTCCGGTTTTGACCTTCAACGGCGACGGCACCCAATGCTGCCCGGAAATGAAATGGACATGAGCGAGCTTACGCAATCCTCCGCGCCAAGGCGTTTCATCGGCGGCCAGCTGCTGGGCAGCAGCCAGCTGGTGCTCGGCGTGATCCTGGCCGTGCTCTGTATCGCCATTTCGATTGCGGCGCCGCAATTCTATTCCGAGGCCAACATCATCGCCATCCTGCGCCAATGCGCGCTGGTGCTGATCGTCGCCTCGGGCATGACGATGCTGATCATCACTGCTGAGGTCGATCTTTCGGTCGGTGCATCGCTGGCTTTTGTCGGCTGCATCGGCATGGCCGTGCTCAATTCGACGCACAGCCTGACGCTCGGCCTGCTGGCGGCGCTCGCCTTTTCCGGTGCCGTCGGCCTTTTCAACGGCCTCGTCGTCACCAGGCTCAAGGTGAACTCGCTGATCGCCACCATCGGCACGATGATGATGCTGCAGGGCGGCGTCTACCTGTTCACGCGTGAAGCGGTGCAGAACCATCACCGGCTTGCAAGCTTCACCGATCTCGGCGCCGGCTATCTCGGCGCGATCCCGCTGCCCGTGGTCATTGCCGCGCTGATTTTCGCGCTGGCCGCGGCGACGCTGCGCTTCACCACGCTCGGCCGCTATCTCTATGCTGTCGGCGCCAACGAGCGCGCGGTTCGTCTCTCCGGCGTGCGCTCGCAACGGCTGAAACTGTTCGCCTTCGTCGTCACCGGCCTGTGCGTCGGCATTGCCGGCATGATCCTGTCGTCGCTGATGAATGCCGGCCAGCCGACCGCCGGTCGCGGCTTCGAGCTGACGGTGATCGCCGCCGTCATCCTCGGCGGCACCAGCCTGCTTGGCGGTCGCGGCTCGCTGCTCGGCACATTGCTGGGCGTGCTGGTGCTGAAGGTCATCGACAACGGCATCATCATCCTCGGCTGGAACCAGGATCTGCAGATGGTGGTGCCGGGAATCGTCATCATCCTGGCGACCTATCTCGACATCGTGCGGAACAGAGCCAATGTCGGTTGATTTCCTCCACCCCGGCGAAACCGTGGCTGTCGACAGAAGCGTGCCGGCGCTGGAGATGCGCGGCATCGGCAAGCGCTTTCCCGGCGTGGTGGCGCTGGACAATGTCGACCTGACCCTGGAACCCGGCAAAATCCACGCCCTGATGGGCGAGAACGGCGCCGGCAAGTCGACGCTGATCAAGATCATGGCCGGCGTCTATGGCAAGGATGCCGGCACCATCCGCCTGCGCGGCCGCGAGGCCGACATCAAGTCGCCGCGCGACAGCCTGAAAGAGGGCATCAAGGTGGTGTTCCAGGAGATCGCGCTGATCGCCGAATTCAGCGTCGCCGAAAACATCTTCCTCGAAGGCTATCCGACCGGCAAGGGCGGCTCGATCGACTGGAAGAAGATCCGGGCCGATGCGGCCGCTCTGTTCAAGCGCATCGGCTTCAACGTCGACCCGGCGGCACGCACGGGATCGCTGCCGGTCAGCCAGCAGCAGATGGTCGAGATCGCTCGCGCACTCGCCCATGAGGCCCGCGTCGTCGTGATGGACGAGCCGACCTCCTCACTGACGCCGAACGAGGTCTCGCTGCTGTTCACCGTCATTCGCCGGCTGGCCGCGCTCGGCATCGCCGTGCTCTATGTCAGCCACAAGCTCGACGAGGTCTTCGAGATCGCCGACACGGTGACCGTGCTGCGCGACGGCCGCCACGTCTCGACCAGGCCGATCGGCGAGCACACCAACGATACGCTGATCCAGGACATGATCGGCCGGCGCATCGAAAACCTGTTCCCGCGCAAGCGCGGCGCGCCGGCAAGCAAGGTCGCGCTCTCCGTTGAAGGGCTCAGCACCGCCAAGAAGCTGAAGTATGTGTCGTTCGAGGCACATGCCGGCGAGGTTCTCGGCTTCTTCGGCTTGATGGGGGCAGGCCGGACCGAGCTCGCCAAGGCCATCGTCGGTTACGACCCGATCACTTCCGGCGCCATTTCGGTCGATGGCAACCCGCTGCTGCCGCACGACACGCACACCGGCGTCCGGCTCGGCATCGGCCTGCTCACCGAGGACCGCAAGAGCGAAGGGCTGATGGGCGAGCTGCCGGTCTACCAGAATGCCAGCCTCGCCTCGCTCGGTGCCTTCGCCAGGATGGGCTTCGTCGACAAGGCCAGCGAATGCAAGGCGGTGCAGGACTATGTCGACCGTTTTCGCATCAGGACGCCCAGCCTGTTCCAGCAGGTCAAGAACCTGTCCGGCGGCAACCAGCAGAAGGTGCTGATCTCGCGCTGGCTGATGCGAGGTCTCAAGGTGATCGTCGTCGACGAGCCGACCCGCGGCATCGACGTCGGCGCCAAGTCGGAGATTTTTACGCTCATCGACCGGCTCGCCGGCGAAGGCCTGGCGGTCGTCATGATGACGTCCGAGATGCCCGAACTGCTGGGCCTTGCCGACCGTATCGCGGTGATGTGCGAAGGCCGCCTCACCGCGATCATGCCTCGCGACGAGGCCACGCAGGAGAACATCCTCAATGCGGCGATCGGCTAAGACGATGACGCTTCGCAAAGGGAGCAAGCGATGAGCCTTGCAGGCACCCGGTCCATCGAAGCCGCGCCGTCCATGCTGGCGCGGTTGCTGGCGCGGCAGGAACTGGCGCTGCTCCTCTGCCTCATCCTGGTGATTGCGTTCTTTTCCTTCACCGCGGAGAACTTCTTTTCCGTACGCAACATCACCAATGTGCTCGGTCAGGCTTCGCTGGCGCTGACCGCCGGCATCGGCTGCGCCATCGTTTTCATGTCCGGCGAGGTCGACATCTCGATCGGCTCGCTGCTGGCGACGATCGCGCTGCCGCTTATCATCATCATGAACGACACCAACTCGCTTGTGCTCGGCATCAGTGGCGCGCTGCTGTTCGGGCTGATCATCGGCGTCGTGAATGGCTATCTGACTGCCTATGCCGGCATCAACTCGCTGATCGTGACCCTGGGCACGATGTTCATCATGCGCGGCGGTGTCTACCTCTACACCGGCCAGCGCGCCATCCCCGACGATGCAGCGCTCGACAGCTTCATCGCGCTGTCGGACGGTCGCCTGTTCAATGTCATTCCGTATTCGGCGGTCATTGCCATCGTCCTGCTCGTCGTCTTCGCCTACGTGATGCAGCACCGGCCGTTCGGGCGGCAGATCTATGCCGTCGGCGGCAATCCGGAAGTGGCGCGGCTGGCAGGCTACGACGTCCGCCGCGTCAAGTTCATCTGCTTCATCATCAGCGCGCTGCTGGCGACAGTCGCAGGCATCATCCTAGCCGCCCGTGTCGGCTCGGCGCAGCATACGGCCGGGCTGAATTTCGAGTTCCAGGTCGTCGCCGCCACCGTGCTCGGCGGGGTGAGCCTTGCCGGCGGCATCGGCAGCCTGACCGGCATGGCGCTCGGCGTGCTGATCCTGCAGTTCCTGTCCAACGGGCTGCGTGGTCTCGGCCTGCCGACCGAGTGGCAACTGGTCATCACCGGCATGATCATCATTGCCGCCGTCGCCTTCGACGAAGCAAAGCGCCGGCGCGCCATTGGAGGCTGACATGGATCGTCTCAAGGGGAAAACCGCAATCATTACGGGTGCCGCCGACGGCATCGGCCATGCAATCAGCGAGGCGATGGCAAGGGAAGGCGCGCATGTCTTCCTCGGCGACATCGCCGACGAGAAGGGTGAAAACTTCGCGGCCGAGCTGCGCGCCGCCGGCCACCGCGCCGACTACATCCATTGCGACGTGGCCGAGGAGGCCGACATCGCCGCCCTGATCGACGGCGCGGTCGCCAAGACCGGCCATCTCGACATTCTCGTCAACAATGCCGCCATCGCCATCGGCGGCATGCCGGTTCACGAAATGACCGACGAGCAGTGGCACCGGCTGATCGCGGTCAACCTGACCAGCGTGTTCCGCGGTTGCAAATATGCGTTGCCGCATATGATCGCGCAGAAATCGGGCTCGATCATCAACATGGCTTCGGCACAAGGGCATATCGGGCTCGACGGCTGGACCGCCTATGCCGGCGCCAAGGGTGCGGTGATGGCGATGACGCGCCAGATGGCGGTCGAGTTCGGTCCGCTCAACATCCGCGTCAACTCGATCTCACCCGGAACCATCAACACGCCGATGAACGACAAATTGGTCAAGGAGATCGGCGGCAATCTTGCCAAGGCCTGGGTGAAAATGCATCCGCTCGGGCGCATCGGCAAACCGTCCGAGGTGGCCGAAGCCGCCGTCTATCTCGCCTCCGACGCCGCCGGGTTCACCACCGGCACCGACCTGCGCGTCGACGGCGGCCTCACCGCAGCACCGCGCTACGTACCCGACCTGCTTTGACAACAAACGAGACAAAAATGAACAAGGCCCTCGAAGGCGTCCGCATTCTCGATTTCAGCCATCTGCTGCAAGGGCCGTTCGCCACGCAGCTGCTCGGCGACATGGGCGCCGACATCATCAAGATCGAGCGTGCCGGCGCCGGCGACATGTTCCGCGGCATGACCTTCTTCGCCAAATGGGTCGGCGGCTCCGAAAGCCCGAATTTCCTCGCCTGGAACCGCAACAAGCGCTCCATCGCGCTCAATCTGAAAAGCCGCAAGGTGCATGCCATCATCATGGACATGGCCAAGAAGGCGGATGTGGTGGTGCAGAATTTCCGCCCCGGCGTGCTCGCCAGGCTCGGCTATGGCTACGAGGATTTCAGGGCGGTCAATCCCGCCATTATCTATTGCTCGGGCTCCGGCTATGGCGAGGAAGGCCCCTATGTCGAGCGCCCCGGCCAGGACATGCTGATCCAGGGACTGTCCGGGCTGATTTCCAACACCGGCCGCGGCGATCAGCCTCCTGTTCCGGCCGGCGCCGGCCTCGCCGACCAGATCGGCGCCATGAACATGGTCTACGGCATCCTGTCGGCGCTCTACTATCGCGAGAAGACCGGCAAGGGCCAGAAGATCGAGGTCAATTTGCTCGCTGGCATGCTGGCGCATCTCAATCAGGAATATGTCGCCGTGCTCAATCTCGGCGAAGATTTCGTGCGCCCGAATTCCGGCATCGGCCACCCCGGCATGCAGGCGCCGTTCGGTATCTACGAAGCGAAGGACGGCGGCTATGTGTCGATCGCCATGAGCCCGTTCAAGACGCTGTATGAAGTGCTGGAGGCGCCGCAGCTTGCTGTCTACGACGATCTGAAGACGCTGTTCGACAAGCGCGACGAGGTGTTCGACAAGGTCAACGCCGAAACCAGGAAGTTTGCCACGCAGGAGCTGCTGGCGCGGCTGCTGGCAGCCGACATCTGGTGTGCCGAGGTAAAGGACATAAGGCGCGCAGCCGAGGACCCGCAGGTCGAGCACCTGGGCATGATCACCAGCTACGATCATCCGCGCGGCGGCAAGGTCAGGGTGGTCGCACCGGCGGTCAAGATGAGCGAGACGCCGGCCACCATAGAGCGGCCGGCGCCGCTGGTCGGCCAGCATGGCCGCGAGATACTGGCCGAGTTCGGCCTCTCCAGCGGCGAGATTGCAGCACTTGAGGCATCCGGCGACATGACCGTGGATGCTGCCTGACGATGAGCGTTTACCAGACACTCAGCTTGGAAATATTCGGGCGCGTCGCAGTCGTCACCTTCCGGCGCGCCGATCAGCTCAACGCCATGAACCGGCTGATGCAAAGCGAGATCACCGAAGTTTTCGAGGCGTTGTCGCAGGATGATGGCGTCGGCGCGATCGTGGTGACCGGCGAGGGGCGAGGCTTCATGGCCGGCGCCGACATCAAGGAATACGCCGCCCAGACAGCTATCGAGTTCGACGCCTTCCAGGCCGCCGGCACGCGCATGTATGCGGCGGTCGAGAACAACCGCAAGCCGGTCATCGCGGCGGTCAACGGCTTTGCGCTCGGCGGCGGCATGGAGCTGGTGCTGTGCTGCGACATCGTCATCGCCAACCAGTTCGCGAAGCTCGGCCTGCCCGAGATCAAGCTCGGACTGGTCCCCGGCGGCGGCGGCACGCAGCGCAGCGTCCAAAAACTCGGCCGCAACCGCGCCAATTTGCTGCTGATGACCGGCGCCATCGTCCCGGCTTCCGAGTTCGTCGGCGCCGGGCTGGTCAACGAGATCGTCGATGCCGAAAGGCTGATGCCGCGGGCGCTGGAACTCGCCGAGATGATCGCCGCCGAACCGGCCGCAGCGATCGAGGGGCTGAAAGCGCTGACAGCGCATGCCGTGTCGGGCGATCTGGCCGGGGGCCTTGCCATGGAGCGCGATGTCCTGGGTGGCCTGTACCGCAGCGAGATCGGCCAGCGCCGCGTCAGGGAATTTGCCGAAAAGAGCGCGACACGGCCGAAGGCTGCGAAATGACGTCCCTGGTCAAGCCGAACCGGCCGCGCTTTGCCGATGTCGAGGGCCTGGCCGCGATGGTCGGCGGCGGCGACGTCTTCGGTGTCGGTGGTCATCATTTTGCCCGGCTGCCGATCGCCTTGTTGCGGGCCATCGCCCGCTCGGGCGTCAGGGATTTGCGCTATGTCTGCTGGGCCGGCGGCCTGCCGCTCGAGCTGCTCCTGGAAGCGGACGCCGTGGCGGAAATCGACCTCTGCTTTTCCAGCCTCGATATTTTTGGCTTGCCGCTGCGCTTCCGCGCGGCTGCCGAGACCAATGCCGTGCCGGTCCGCGACTGGACGGCGCTGGCGATGATCCAGGCGTTGCGGGCGGCGCAGCAGAACCTGCCGTCGATGCCGTTTCAGCTTCCGCAGGGTTCGGACATGCTGGCGCGCGTGCCCGGCGCGATCGCCGCGCCCGATCCGATCGCGGGAATCACGACCGGGATCATCCCGGCCTTGCGGCTCGATACGTTCGTCGTCCATGCCCAGCGAGCCGACGAGAGCGGCAATGTCCAGATCATCGGACCACGAGCGCTGGATTTCGCCATGGCCGGCGCGGCGCGCCAGGTGCTGGTCACGGTCGAGGAGATCGTCCCGGTCGGGGCGCTGCGCCATGACGGCCGGCAGAGCATTTTGACCCGCAACCAGGTGTCGGCGATCGCGCCGGCGCCAGGCGGCGCCTATCCCGCCTCCTGCCTGCCATTCTACGTGACGGATTATCAAGCGTTTGCGGGGGCGTTCGCGGCCAAGGAAATACCTTTGTCGGACAGCCTGGGCATGCCTTCGGAAGGCGTGCCGGAGCGGGTTCAAGGCGCTGCAAAAGTCCGCGCTGAAACAGTCCTCGCAATGCCCGGGCTCGTGCACGGCGAAGAGGCGGCGTCCATCGACGAGATCATCGTCGCCCGCATCGCCGCCGAGCTCGACAATGAGAGCTTTGCCAGTGCCGGCGCGGTGTCGCCGCTCGCCAATGTCGCCTACCGGCTGGCCAAAGCGACGCACGCGCCGGGCATGATCATCGCCACCATGAGTTGCGGCCATCTCGACATCGCGCCGAGCCCGATGATCCTGTCGCTGATCGAAAGCCTCGATTGCGAGACGGCGGTGGCCCATGCCGGCGGCGACGACACCTATTCGACCTACTACCAGGCCGGCGCGGTGACGCATGAGATCGTCGGTGCCGCGCAGGTTGACCGCCGTGGGCGCGTCAACACCATTGCGTTGCGCAAGCGTGACGGCAGCCTCATCCGGCTGCCCGGGCAAGGCGGCATGGCCGACGTCGCCAACATGCATCGCGATTATCTGCTCTATGTCCCCCGCCATTCCGTGCAGTCGCTGGTCGAGACGGTCGAGATCGCCAGCTCGGCGCGCGGCCTGTTGACTGAGGCCGAACGCGAGCCGATGGGCTATCGGACCGGCGCGGCTCTGGTGTTCACCGACCTTTGTGTGTTTCGGCTCGACCGGGAGAGCCGCCAATTGGTCGCCGTCGAGACCATGCCGGGCGTGACCCGCCAGCAGGTCCAGGATGCCACCGGCTTTGCCCTGACATTCGATGCCGATTGCCGCGAGGTGGCGCTACCCTCGAACGAGACGCTCGACATCCTGCGAAACCGCATCGACCCGCTCGGCCTGCGGCGCCTCGAATTCGTCAGCGCCAAGGAGCGTGGCGCGCTGATCGCCGAGATCCTGGCGGCCGACCGGCTGATGGTCGAGCGCTGTATTGCCGCGCAGCGATCGCATACCGCAACAGGCTGAGAGGGGGCGGTGCATGGCAAAGCCGTTGCTCGAAATGTCGGCCGCGAAGGTCTTCTTCGACGGCATCTTCACCAGCCCGCGCGTCGCCCATCCGGAAGGCGTGGCCATCCATCGCGACGGCTCGATCTGGTGCGGCACCGAAACCGGCGACCTGCTGCGGCTGGCCGCCGATGGCAGCTCGGTCGAACGCATGGGCGGCACGGATGGCTTTCTGCTCGGCATCGCCTTCGACAGCGCGGACAACTGCTTTGCCTGCGATCTCAAACATGCGGCGATCTTTCGCCGAGATGCCGCGACGGCCGAGATGCAGCGCTTCGCCTGGGCCGGCATCCGCGTGCCTAACTATCCCGTGATCGACGAGACACGCGGCTGGCTCTACGTGTCGGACAGCGTAGGCGAAGACAACCGCTCCGGCATTTTTCGCTACGATTTGAAGACTGGCAAAGGCGGCCTGTGGTGCAGCGAGACCATGGCCTTTGCCAACGGCATGGCGATGGCGCCGGGTGGCAATGGGCTTTACGTCGTGGAAAGCCATGCGGCCTGCGTCAGCTATGTGCCGATCCGTGCCGACGGCACGGCAGGACCTCGCCAGCTCGTCGTGGACGGCGTGAACAACGTTCCCGATGGCGTCGCCTTGGCGCCGGACGGTTCGCTGTTCATCTCGTGCTACGAGCCGAGCCGCATCTATCGTTGGCGACAGGATAGCGGGCTCGAGGTGCTGATCGAGGATCCGGCCGCAACGACGCTCGCCCATCCCACCAACATCGCCTTCAAGGGCGACAAGCTCTACACCGCAAATCTCGGCCGCTGGCACATCACCGAGATCGACCTTACGGCTATGCCATAGAGGCGAGGCCGAAGCGGGCGGCTATTGCAACTGGCCGTGACTGGAGCGGATGCGCAGCACCTGCACCCGCGACGGCAGCTCGATCAGGAACTCTTCGTCCCGCTCCAGATGGTGGATTTTTGTCGGATCGCCGCCGGTGAACGCCGCCATCGCCTCGACGTTTTCCCAATAGGAGATCGTCACGAATTCCGAATGGGTCGGCGTGTCCTCGCGAAAGGTCTGCACGCCCAGGGCCTTCCCGATCAGCGGCTTGATGCCGGCTTCGTAATTGTAACTCTCATAGGCATCCGCCTTTTCAGGCACGGTTCTGCCGCGCCAGATACGAGCGATGGTCGGGGTTTTCTCTGTAGCTTTCTCTGTCATGGCCAACGAATTCCTGCTGGTCTGATTGGTCCGCGGCGTTCGGCAAGGCCAGCCAAGGAACGCATCTCCCCGGCTGGCAGTCTGGTATCAAGCTGCCAGAGCTTTCATCCTTCGCGGCCAACGTAGCTCGCGCTGCCCCAGATAAGTCTCCTGCCGACCGGCAGGAGACTTACTCCTGATCCTCGGCGTCTGCTCCGTGGAAGAAGGATCGGATTTCCTGCATGTCGACGCTGCCGTCACCGTCCTCATCGACGGCGTTGAATATCCGCCCGACGAAATCCTGGACTTCGCTTTGAGAAAGCGCGCCATCGCCGTCCGCATCTACTATGGCGAACATCATTCGCATCCTCGCGCCATGCATCCCGCCGCCGCGCCCTCCCATCGCCCAATCTCTGTGAGGCGGGCCCATCCTGTAGTCGCGATGCCAGTGACCTCGCCGTTCTCCCCGGGGCGCGCGATCTTCTTGCATTCTCTCGTCCAGCATCTCGGTCATCATCTGGCGCATCATGTCGCGCATGGCGTCCTGCCCGTTCACATTCCCGGGTGCCGGTGCCGGCGCTGCGGGCGGGCTTGTCTGGCCGAATGCCGGCGCGGCCAACATGGCCAGCGCCGCTGCAATTACAGTGGTTTTGCTTGCGAGCGTCATCGTAATCTCCATCGGTATGAATTGGTGGCTGCTGCATCCAAGCCAAACCGGCTGCTCGCCTCATGGTTCCTGGTCAGTCGCCACGATGGCGCAAAAGTCCGCCTGGTCGCGGCAACGAAAGCCGCTTGCCCACGTTGCCATTGATGCGAAGCTCCACCAGGAGGAAAAAATGGCTGACGATAAGAGCAAGCGAGATTTCCGCGACCGCGATCGCGTTGCTGCGGAAGACGACCGCGAGGTCGAGTATTTTGCCCAACAGAACGGCATCACCGCCGATCAGGTCCGCCAGCTGATCAAGAGCTTCGGCAATGATCGCGGGCGCCTGATCGAAGCCGCGAAGGCGTTGCGAGGGATTTCACCTGCCGGAGCTGACGAGGTGACCAGCGAAGCCCGCCAACAGAGAACGCCTATGCATCTCGGCAAACCCGACGAGTGATGCCAGGCAGCTACTCTGCCGCTGCCGCAGCGTCAGAACTTGCGGCTCAAATAATCCGAGCCGCGCAGGCCGAACCGCCACTCTGCATCGACAGCCTTGGAAATGCCGATCCGGCGGCCTGTAAGAATGGCGCCGGCGTCGCCCGGCCGCCTGAATTCGAATGGCGGCACGTCCAGCGGCAGCCCGTCATGGGATTTGTCGATTGCCAGCGCCTGGCAAAGGCGACCCGGTCCCGAACAAAGCAGCCGAGGATCGTCAACGCCGCGATTGGCTCGCATCACTTCCAGCCCGGATTGCGGTTCGATTGCGCGGATAAGCACGGCACTGCCGGGCAGGCAGACGGCATTGAGGCACCAGTGCAGGCCATAGGAGCGATAGACATAAGTGCTGCCCGGGGCGCCGAACATGGCGCCGTTGCGCACCGTCCTGCCACCGAAAGCATGCGAAGCCGGGTCATCCGGGCGATACGCCTCGGTCTCGACGATGATGCCGCCGACGCCGTGCAAGAGCAGCGTGGCGCCAATCATGTCGCGCGCCACGATGGTGGCGTCACGGGCAAAGAATTGATGGGTCGTGGTCAATGTGCAGCAGACTCGTTCACGCCTGAACCTGGCGCGTCGGCAAGTTCCCGGACCGGGCACAAAATGTCCAGCCACTGCTCTCGGAAGGTCGGTATTCAGCGCAGCATGGCTGCGCCGATGAAAACCGCTGCCGCCAGCACGACGATGGCGGCAATCACCAGCACCGGCCCGTATCTGCGCGGTTGGATGTCGTGCTCATCCTGCAGCGGGCGCATCGCATTGGCATAGCTCGCCTGGTTGGTGAACTCCGGCGTTTCATTGCGTGGAGACGGATCTCTTGCCGGAGCGTTGCCGGCGGATTCCGCGTCCGTTTCCATGGGAGCCGCAGCCGGATCGATGCCCGGTGTCTTGTCCCCTTCGCGCCCGGCGTCGATATCGCCCCGCGCCTGAGCCGGGCTTCGCCCAAGAGGTGCTGCGTCGGTCATCGTCGAGGTCCTTTCAGAGCATCGGCGTCAAGCATCCTAACCTGCGTCTCATTTCAAAGTTCCCCCGTTTCAAAGTTCCGGCGAGCGGAAACCGCTTGCCTGCTTACAGGAACAACCGGCGATCGAGCGGGTTGAGCAAGCATCGGGACGAGCAAGATGGACTTGGTGCGCCACGCGCCCAGATCGACAGGCTCCAGCGCATGATCTACTTCACCGCCGACACGCATTTCAGCGACCCGCGCATTTTGCGCATCGACCGCCGCCCGTTCGGCTCGCTGGAGGAACATGACCGGGCGCTCATTGCGTTCTGGAACGAGACTGTCGGGCCGGACGACGAGGTCTGGCACCTCGGCGATTTTACCAGGGGATCGGCCGCATTCGTGTCGTCGCTGCTGTCGTCTCTTCATGGCAGCAAGCATCTGGTCATAGGCAACAACGATGCTGCGGCCACCATCGATGCCACGGGTTGGGCGAGCACGCAACACTACAAGGAGCTGACGCTCGACGGCAGCCTGCTGATCCTTTGCCACTACCCTTTTCGCACCTGGAACCAGATCGGCAGGAAATCGATCGATCTGCATGGCCATTCCCACGGCCGGCTCACCCCGGTCACGCGTCAGTATGACGTCGGCGTCGACAACTGGGATTTTCGTCCGGTCACACTGACCACCATCCTTGCCAGCCGAGGCCGAAGGGCGGCTCGGAAAAAACCTGGCTGAAGGCGGCTGGCCGCTACCGGAACCTCTGCGCAGCTGAGGCGTTCGAAATTGCAAGGCGCAGAGGCAAACGCAATGGCTCAGAAGATCACGACAGGCGCGAACGACCGGCCGCGCAATGAAACCATCGGCCAATCCGGCGAAGGCCTGCCGGACGACAGCAGCCAGCCGCTCGAGATCGACGAAGGCTGGGTCGCCCGGCTGAGAAACAAGCTGCAGGGCAAGCCCCGCCAAGCCGCTCAAACTAACCCGGACGAGGTTCCCGCAGGCATTCCCGGCGCCGGCGAGAACATCTGCCGCCGCTGTGCAGGGTCAGGCATGATCGACGGCCGAACCTGCCCCGAATGTGGCGGAACCGGCAAGGTGACGACACCGATCGGCGGAGGCTGAGCAATTCGAGGAAACGTGTGAAACGGTTTTCCGTCCGGATTTGCGTCAAAAACAAAGGGATAGACCGATTCTGCGTTTCCGTGAAACGATGAACCGGTCCAGCGCCGGTCAGATCGCCGGCACCCACTTCCAGAACACGCCCTCCTTGCGTTCGGGATAGTGCTTGAACTCGCATTCGAAGCGCCAACCGTAGTTCTTGGCCGCGGCAAGCGCTTCCTTGCTGACCGGGTTCATGCCGGTTCCCGGCGCAAACCAGTCCTCCAGCAAGTCATCGGGGATATAGGCGCCGATCCTCAGTGGCAGCTGTTCGAGGACGGCATCCATTTCAGGTGGTGCAGGCACGGGGCGCTCCCTTCGAAACCTACCCGCGAAGAAGTCGTTCAACGCCAGGCGGGTTCATTCTTCTGTTCATAGTCCTGGAAAGCCTTCTGGAGGCCGCCGATCACCTCGGCAGACGTCTCGAACATCGCCTTCAGCTGCGGCTCATCGACCTTCTCGATGTCCTCGCGAAGGTGCTGCTTCACCTCCTCCAACTTTTTCCGCATTTTGTGCGTGTGGTGGCGCGGATCGCGGTCGGCAGCGCTTGTCATGATCAATCTCCAATTTGGTTCTCTGGAGAACTCGGCCTGGGCTCTGAGGATCGCCAGGCGGGGTTTGCAGCGTAAACGGCTTGCCGATAGCTGTGGTTCCCGACTGTGGAGCGTCTTAGTACCCCTCAGCGCGCCGTTCTCTTTCTCAGCCGTCAGGTAGAGGCGGCGACTGGGCAAGCCGGAGAGGTCGCTTCCAACGAATTCCAGACGCGAGTAGTCCAAACGCGCATAGATGAAACTGAGAACTGATGGCGTCTCTGGCCAAGGGTAGTAATCCACCACCTCTAGCCTACGCCTCGTCCGCGATCCATTCGAGCGAGGCGCCATGCGGGTCTGTCCAAGCTATAGGGGAGCCGTTCGCAGATAGGAGGAAGCGGCCGGGCGGCCAGCTTGTTCCGGCGCGTGTGGCGATGGACGGGAAGACGCGAGGGAACTCGTTCGATACCCAATAAGGCGAGAGACGCATCGCCTGCTCGGCGAAAGCTTCTCTGTCACCAGGGTCGGAGACATAGTCGAGGACGGCTGTGTGAAAGATGACGAGTGTAGCGTCCTTTGGCGCTTCGTTGCAGAGTTGCACGAGGTCGCTCCCGCGCAGGTCGCCCTTCACCACCCGAGGCTTGACCGTGGCAGCGATCTTCAGGGCCGCCCGCAGATTGGCGAGCCGTGCTGTCTGTTCCGGCCAGACCAGTGTCTCAAGCCATGCGACTTGCGAGTCGTCCGAAGCATCTATCGGGCTCAGGTCCAATCCCGCCCGCCAGACGACTTGCGGCAAGGCCGTCGGCAATGGCGTTGTTTCGCTGGCGAGGCATCGGAAGACAGGCGGCTCCAAGGCCATCGCGGGTGCGCGGATCACCTTGCGTCCGTAGTCATAGCCATAGAGGTCGGGCATGAGGCAGAGCCCTGCGGAGGTCCCGACCTCGATGAGGGCCAGCGGCTGCGGCAAATGCGCCAGCACGGGGAGCAGCGTGGCGCATCTTCCCGGCTCGTTGGTTTGCGTTGAGCGCTCGAGCATGAGCGAGCGGATAGCGTCGGGATTAGCCTGAAGCGCCTGGCGAAGCTCGGTCCACCCTGTCGGCGTGCCGAACAGGTGACGCACCGCTGCAAGTAGAAGATTCGGTTGCCGCTTTAGGTCCGGAAGGGTCGACAGGAAACCGAGCGCCTCCCGGTTCCCAGCGACTGCCCGAGCCAACTCCTCGTAGAGCGGCGAGCGACCGCGAGCTTCCGTATCGGCGAAGCGAATATATCGGGCTGAGATCTCGGCCAAGCCCTCCTCGTCCATATCCGCTGATCCTCGGTCCCGACGTCTCATCACAGTACACGATCCACGGATCTGATTGGAGCCAGGCCCGGCGTTTTTTACACAGGCTTGACCGGCGGAGGCTGAGCAATTCCAGGAAAAGTGTGAAACGGTTTTCCGTCCGCAATTGCGTCAAGGATAGACCGGTTCTGCGTTTCCGTGAAACGATGAACCGTTCCAGCGCCGGTCAGATCGCCGGCACCCACTTCCAGAACACGCCCTCCTTGCGTTCGGGGTAGTGCTTGAACTCGCATTCGAAGCGCCAACCGTAATTCTTGGCGGCGGCGAGCGCTTCCTTGCTGACCGGGTTCATGCCAGTTCCCGGCGCGAACCAGTCCTCCAGCAAGTCATCGGGGATATAGGCGCCGATCCTCAACGGCAGCTGTTCGAGGACGACATCCATTTCGGGTGTGCAGGCACGGGGGCGCTCCCTTCGAGAGCTATCAACGAACAAGTCATTCGAGGCGGATTGGGTTCCAGACTTGCAAACACCTTCATTTTTTGCCTTCCCAACCGGTCCAGCCTTAAAGAATGCGCGGTGCATTTGAGATTGCAAAGCCAGCGCTGGGCTGATGTATTCCACCGATTCGATAGGGGGCATCATGGCAGCGGGTCGCGTAACACAGGCGGAAATCAACAAGGCTGCGTGGGCTGCCTGCGACACCTTCAGAGGCACGGTCGACGCCTCGGTCTACAAGGACTACGTGCTGACCATGCTGTTCCTGAAATACATCTCCGATGTGTGGAAGGACCACTACGAGAACTACCGCAAAGAGCACGGCGACCATCCCGACCTCATCGAGGCGCTGATGAAGAATGAGCAGTTCGTGCTGCCCAAGGGCGCGAGCTTCTATGACCTCCATCGCGACCGCCACAAGGCCGGCAATGGCGAGCGCATCGACAAGGCCCTTCACGCTATCGAGGAGGCGAACGGCAACAAGCTGCGCGACGTGTTCCAGGACATTTCCTTCAACGCCAATAAGCTGGGCGACGAGGAGCAGAAGAACGACATCCTGCGCATGCTCCTGGAGGACTTTGCCAAGGACAGCCTGGACCTCAGGCCAAGCCGGGTTGGAAGTCTCGACATCATTGGCGGCGCTTACGAATACCTCATCTCGCGTTTCGCCGCCTCGGCCGGCAAGAAGGCCGGCGAGTTCTATACGCCCGCCGAGGTCTCCACCTTGATGGCGCGGCTAGTCGAGCCCCAGGAAGGCGACGACATCTGCGATCCGACATGCGGCTCGGGTTCGCTGCTGATGAAATGCGGCCAGGAGATCACCCGGCACACCGGCTCAAGGAAATACGCGCTCTACGGCCAGGAGGCGATCGGCTCCACCTGGGCACTGGCCAAGATGAACATGTTCCTGCATGGCGAGACCAATCACCAGATCGAATGGGGCGACACGATCGGCAACCCGAAGCTGCGCACGGCGGAAGACCGGCTCCGCCATTTCGATGTCGTCGTCGCTAATCCGCCCTTTAGCCTCGACAAATGGGGATCGGAGAAGGCCGCTAATGACCGCTTCGGGCGCTTCCGCCGTGGCCTGCCGCCGAAGACCAAGGGCGATTATGCCTTCATCCTGCACATGATCGAGACCATGAAGCCAAAGACCGGCCGCATGGCGGTCGTCGTGCCGCATGGCGTTCTCTTCCGGGGATCGAGCGAGGGCGAAATCCGCCGCAAGCTCATTGAGGAGAACCTTCTCGATACCGTCATCGGCCTGCCTGAAAAGCTGTTCTTCGGCACCGGCATTCCCGCCGCCATCCTGGTCTTTCGGAAGCGCAAGACGGACGACACGGTGCTCTTCATCGACGCCAGCCGCGATTATGAGGCGGACACCAACCAGAACAGGTTGCGGCAGGGAGACGTTGCCAAGACCGTCGAGACGTATCGGGCGCGGAAGACGGTGCCGAAATATGCTCATCTAGTGAATCTGAAGGAGATCGCCGAGAACGACTTCAATCTTAACGTTCCCCGCTATGTCGACACCTTCGAGGAGGAAGAAGAAATCGACCTGATGGCGGCGCGGGCGGAGCGCTTGGCGCTGAAGGCGCAGATGGAAGAGCTTGAGATCCGAATGGATGGGTATCTTCGGGAGCTTGGCTATGGTGCCTGAGGGGTGGACAATTCAACCCTTGGCGAAAGCGGTCGGGGAGAAGGGGGCGACAATAGGAGGACCATTTGGGTCTGACCTAACGCAACAGGATTACGTTCCGGCTGGAGTCCCAGTGATCCGAATCAGCAATCAAGAAGGCCCCAAAATTGGCGGCGAATTCGTTTACGTTTCGGCACAAAAGGCGGATCGTCTCAGCAAGAATCTAGCTTATGCATCAGATATAGTCGTCGCCCAGCGAGGAAGTTCCACGGGGAAAGTCTCCAGAATTTTAGCCAACGGCGGCTTCGAAAGATACGTAATCTGTCAAAGCCAGATGGCCATTCGACCCGATGTCGAAGCCGTTGATCCCGATTATCTGTTTCAGTTCATGTTGTCCGACCTCTTTGCCAGGCACGTGGAGGCAGAACTCATCCAAACCGGACAACCGCACATCAATCTGGGAATTCTTCGAGAGGCGCCCACGCCCCTTCCTCCCCTCCCCGAACAGAAGAAGATCGCCGAAATCCTCTCGACTTGGGATTTAGCCATAGAGACGACCGCGAAGCTGCTCGCCAATGCGAAGACGCAGAAGCAAGCCCTCATACTGGAATTGCTCACTGGGAAACGGCGGTTGAGGGGGTTTACGGCGCCATGGATGGAAAAGCCTTTGGCCGATATTGTTACGCGCATCCGGCGCAGGACGGATGGCGGAAACCATCCGATCCTGACAATCTCTTCGACATCGGGCTTTGTCAGGCAAGACCAGAAATATAGTAGGTATATGGCCGGCAAGAGTGTCGAAAACTACATACTCCTCCGCAGAGGAGAGTTCGCCTACAACAAAGGCAATTCGAAGTCTTTTGAGTTCGGTTGCGTTTTCGATTTGGAGAGCTTTCAAACTGGCCTTGTCCCTCATGTCTATGTCTGCTTTCGCTTAAAGGAAGGTCTTAGCCATCGGTTCTTCAAGGCGCTCTTCGCGGCTGACTACCTTAGGCCGCAACTTGGTCGGTTGGTGAATACGGGCGTCCGCAACAACGGTCTCTTGAATATCAGCCCAACCCAGTTCTTAAGCACATTGGTCCCAGTTCCGTCTGTTTCAGAGCAGGAGGTGCTGGGAGAAACATTAGAGGCCGCCTCAGCAACCGTATCCCGGTATCAGGGCGAGCTGGATATGCTTAGGAACGAAAAGTCTGCCCTCATGCAGCAACTGCTGACTGGCAAGAGACGGGTGCGGGCGTGAACGCCCCCGAGCGCCCACAAACTGGCGAGGAAACTCAGGCCAAGGTTCCGGCGCTTGCCCTTCTGATGAAACTCGGCTGGAGCTATCTGTCGCCGGCCAAATCTCTTGTTCTGCGCGGCAGCGAGCGGGCGTTGCTGCTCGAAGGCGTATTGCGCGACCATCTTTCCACATGGCGCTTTGCCTATCGCGGGGCGAGCCATCCGCTTTCCGCCAGCGGCATTGCACAGGTACTAAAGGTGCTTAACGACACCGGCCTCAACGAAGGCCTGACACCGGCCAACGAGCGAGTCTGGAAGCATCTCACCCTTGGCGTCACCGTGTCCGAGTTCATGCCGGACGGACACAAGCATTCCGTAACCGTGCCTCTGATCGACTTCGCAAGCCCTTCAGCGAACTGCCTCCAAGTCACCGAGGAGCTTTCCGTCGAACGCGAGGGCGGCCATGGTCGCTACCGGCCCGACATCGTACTTTATGTCAACGGCATCCTGCTCGCCGTCATCGAAGCCAAGCGCCCGACTGGCAGCCACGCCGAAAAGCTGATGCTGACAGAAGGCGTCTCGCAGCATTTGCGCAACCAGAAGTCGGACGGCATTCCGGCCCTCTATGCCTATGCCCAGCTCCTGCTCTCTATCTCAGGACAGGACGGCAAATACGCTACCACCGAGACCCCGGCCAAATTCTGGTCGATGTGGCGCGAAGAGGAGATTTCAGCCGCCGCCATCGACGCGACGGTCAACGTCGGGCTGACAACGCAGCAGCGTTCCGCCCTGTTTGCCGAGCGCCCGGTACATGTTCGCGCCTTCTTCGATGGCCTGTGGTCGAAGCCTGTCGCCGCGACCGGACAAGATAGGCTCATAATCTCCCTCTTGCGACCCGACCGCCTGCTGGAGTTCATCCGCTACTACCTCCTCTTCGACCGCAAGCTCGGCAAGATCGCCGCCCGCTATCCCCAGGTCTTCGGCATCAAATCGATGCTGGCGCGGATGGAGAAGCGCAACCGCGAGGGCGGGCGCGAGGGCGGTATCATCTGGCACACCACCGGGTCGGGCAAGTCCTTCACCATGGTCTTTCTCTTGAAGGCGCTGCTGATCCACGACGCCTTGGCCCGCTGCCGCATCATCGTCATCACCGATCGGGTCGACCTGGAGCGGCAACTGTCGACCACCTTCATAGCGGGCGGCGCTTTCGGCTCTGCGGTGGCGACGAAGAAGGACGGCGAGAACGCCAAAGCCTCTTCAGGTCGCGACCTGGCGCGGCGCATAGGCTCCGGCACCGAGCGCATCATGTTTACACTGCTGCAAAAATTCAATTCGGCGACACGGTTCAAGGAGTGCCACAACGCATCCGAAGACCTCATCGTGCTGGTCGACGAGGGGCATCGCAGCCATGGCGGCGAGAACCACGAGCGAATGCGCAAGGCACTGCCCAACGCTGCCTTCATCGCTTTCACCGGCACGCCGTTGCTGAAGGACGACAAGACGCAGAACAAGTTCGGGCCGATCCTTCACGCCTACACAATGCAGCGGGCGGTGGAGGATGGGACGGTCACCCCACTGCTTTATGAGGAGCGCCGGCCGGTGGTCGACGTGAATGCCGAGGCGATCGACAAATGGTTCGACAAGATCACCACGGGCCTTTCCGACAAGCAGCAATCCGACCTGAAGAAGAAGTTCGCCACCCGTGGCATCGTCTATCGCGCCGGCAACCGCATCGACCTCATCGCCTGGGACATCGCCACGCACTTCTCGCAGAACTTCAAGGAGCTTGGCACCGGGCTGAAGGCGCAGCTGGCGACCGACAGCAAGCTCTCCGCAATCCGCTACAAGCAGGCCCTCGACGCCACGGGTCTTGTCACTAGCGCCGTCATCATCTCACCGCCCGATACCCGCGAAGGCCATGAGGACACCGACGAGGCGAAGACCCCGGAAGTTCAGAAATGGTGGACGGCCAATGTCGGCAACGACCCGGAAGGATACGAGCGGCGCGTCATCGAGGATTTCGCTACACCAGGCAGGCCCGACATCCTCATCGTCGTCGACAAGCTGCTGACCGGTTTCGACGAGCCGCGCAACGCGGTGCTCTACATCGACAAATACCTGAAGGAGCACAATCTGCTCCAGGCCATCGCGCGGGTGAACCGGCTGCATGAGGCCAAGCAATTCGGTTTCCTGATCGACTATCGCGGCATCCTGACCGAACTCGACACGTCGCTGAAGGACTACCAGGACCTTGCCGAGCGCACCCAGGGCGGCTACGACATCGAGGACATCGAGGGCACCTTCGCCAGCGTCTCGACCGAGTACAAGCGCCTGCCGGGCCTCCATGCCTCGTTGTGGGCAATCTTCACAACCGTCAAGAACAAGGGCGACCGCGAGCAGTTCCGTCTGGTGCTGACCCCGGATTCGATCCTTGGCGAAGGCGGCGCGAGCTACGATCGGAACCAGAAGGTGCGCGAGGATTTCTATGCCGCGCTGACCGAGTTCGGCATGTGCTTGAAGCTCGCCCTTTCCTCACGCGCCTTCTTCGAGGACGGCTCTTTCAGCGAGGCGACGATTGCCGATTACAAAAAGGATCTGAAGTTCTTCATTGAACTGCGCCTCCAGGCCAAACAGGATGCGATGGAGACCGTCGACTTTTCAGCCTATGAGGAGCAGATACGCAAGCTGGTCGACAAGCAGGTTGTCGGCGTCGAGATCAAGGAGTCGGAAGGCGTCATCGACCTCACCGGCTTCACGGAAAACAAGCAGGCCGGCTATGACGCCTCCGCCTGGAGCGACGACAAGGCCCGTGCCGAAACCGATGTCATCAAGACCCGGCTGACCAAAACCATTGAGCAGACGCTGGCCGATGACCCCTATGCCCAAGCGGTCTTTTCCGACCTGCTGCGCCAGGCGATCAAGGAAGCGGAATCCCTTTTCGATCACCCGCACAAGCAATACATCCTGTTCAAGGACCTAGAGGAAAAGGCGCGGATGCGAGCCAATCCCCATGTCCCTGACCGCTTCCCGGACAATCCTCATGCGCAGGCCTATTTCGGTCTGTTTCCGATCGTCCTGGGGGAGGTATCCGCGCGGGATCGTGGCGAGGACTGGCTAGTCGCCGAGGCCTTCCACATCGATGGGATCGTGAGCAATGCGGTGGCGACGTTCTCGATCAACCCGGCCAACATCGAGGCCGACATCAGGACCAGGCTCCTGCCGCGCTATTTCAAGGCGCTGGGAGGGCTGGACAGGGCCCAGACGCTGGTGGACCGCATCGTCGAGATCGTTCGCCTGGGAGCCTCCCGTGGCACTTTCTGAGCGCAACATGTCGACGCTGCGTTATGGCGACGAGAGCATCGCCTATACCGTTCGGGTCAACCCGGCGCGGCATGAGCGCATTGCCATCCACGTTCATGCCGATGGTGCCGTCGAGGTCGAGGCCCCCGAGGACACAAGCGAGGAAGCCATTCGCAAGGCGGTGATGAAACGTGCCCGCTGGATTCTCCAGCACGTCACCGATGCCCGCAAGCGCTTCGAGCATGTGCTGCCACGGCAATATGTCAGCGGAGAGCAGGCGCTCTATCTGGGCCGCCGCTATGTCCTGAAGATCATGCAGGTCACCAAGGCCGAGCGGTCCATCAAGCTGAAGCGTGGCCTACTTGTCGTCGCCAGCGACAACACTGACAAGGCGGCGCTCCGGGCTCGCCTGCGGGCTTGGTATCGCGTCAAGGCGCGGGACTATTTCGCCGGCCGCATTGAGACGATTTCAAAGGCGTTGCCCTGGGTCCAGGAGCCGCCGCCTTTCCGGCTGCTCGACATGAAGCGGCAATGGGGAAGCTGTGCGACGGGCGGCTCGGTCACGCTTAATCCGTTCCTGGTCAAGGCCCCGCGCGAGGCGGTCGATTACGTCATCACCCACGAGCTTTGCCACCTCAGGGAGCACAATCACAGCCCCGAGTTCTTCCGCCTTCTCACGCGCTCGATGCCGGGCTGGGAGGCCATTAAATCGCGCCTCGACCACAGCGCAGAGATCATCCTGAACGACTGAGGGTGTGTCAGAGTGTCAGAGTGGCTGTCGAGCAGAAACCGTAACCCATGCGTCTGGGCCGTACACTTTGAGATTTGGCGCACCCGACAGGATTCGAACCTGTGACCTCTGCCTTCGGAGGGCAGCGCTCTATCCAGCTGAGCTACGGGTGCCTTCAGGATCGGTGATCCCAAAAACGAACCAGCCGGTAAACCGGCCAGCCACGGCTTCTTAGCGGAAGCAGGCGCCGGCTTCAACGGGCAATCGCGGGCGGGCCCAACTTGCCGTAGCAGCCCTGGGGGTGCCCCGTCCGGCGGCCGCGCCCACTCATTCGGTCATGGTAAGCACTGCCTTGCCGCTGATGCTGCGCTGCCGCAGCGCGTCGAGGGCCCGGCCGACGTCCCGCCACGGTACGGTCAGGACCACGCGCGTTTCGAGCCGGCCGGCTGCGATCAGCGCGAGCAGCGAGGCGATATCGGCGCCAACCTGCGGACCGGAAGCGTAGTAGGCGAAGGTCTGCAGCCGCGCGCCTTCGTGCCCCGGGACGAACTGGCGGAAGCCGATCGGCGTGAGTTCGCCGCTGCTCGAGCCGAACATGACGACGGTTCCGCCGGGCGCCACCCGTTCGATCGCGTGGGCGAGGCTATTGCCGCCGACCGATTCGGTAATCAGCGAGAACAGTCCGTCGGCGAGCTCGATCGTTTCGACGACCCGCTCGGCTCCGAGGCCGCGGAGATCGTCGGCATGCCGGGCGGCGGCGACCGCGACCACCGGCGCGCCCTGCTGGCGGGCGATCTGGATCTGGAAACGGCCGACCGCGCCGCTTGCGCCGGTAATCAGGATCCGCTGGCCGGCCAGGTCGCCGCCGAGGCGCAGGGTCCGCAGCGCGGTCGTGCCTGCAACCGGAACGGTGGCGGCGGCGACGAAGCTGACCTCGTCCGGCAAGACGGCGAGGTGGTCGGTTGGAACGGCGACCCGTTCTGCCCACCCGGCCTCGTCGACCAGAGCCGCCACCCGGGTGCCGACGGCCGGCCCGGAGCCGTCGGCCGCGGCGCGCTCGACAATTCCGGCGACGTCCTGGCCAGGCACCCAGCCGTCGGGGCGGATCTTTAGCAGGCGCAGTTCGCCGCGGTTCAGCGAGACTGCCCGGACCGAGACCAGCGCCTCGTTTGGGGCGGGCTCGGGCTCACCAAGCTCGGCGAGTTTCAACCCGGTGGTGCTATCGGAAGATGTGATTAAGCCGAGCATGGTTCGTACCTTCCTGCTGCCTAGCGGACGCCAGCCTGTTTTTGGTGCGCCGGGCTTGTTGGTCCGACGTTCAGAACGCGAGCAGGCACTAGAAGCCCGCCTGCCGGCTCCTGTGTTACTCATCCAGCGGCCTAAACTATCGACTTTCCTGTTTGAGTAATTTAGCTATCCTGGCATTTCATCGCTAAAATCGGTCAATATGAGACAGCCCCTCCGTTACCCCTGGCCTTTCGATCCGGATGATGTCCTCGCGCCGGCAATCGCAGTGCGCGTTGACGTTACCGAGACCAGGGCAGAGGCGCCGGACCACAGCCACCGCAAAGGGCAGCTCGTCTTCGCGCTCGGCGGTGGCGTTACATGTCGCGTCCCCAGCGGCCTGTGGATGGTGCCGCCTCATTGCGCGGTGTGGATTCCGGGCCGCATGGAGCACAGCAATATTGCGACCGCCAATGCCCGGATTTTCTTCGTCTATATCGAGCCGGGAGCTGCCGACCTGCCGGACCGGTGCTGCACGCTGTCGATCTCGCCGTTGCTGCGCGAGCTCATCATCGAGCTGGCGGATCGCGGTGAGGACGATGACGCGAGGGGCGAGCTCCTGACCAGGGTACTGCTAACCGAACTGCCGCGCATGCCTGTCCAGCAGCTACATTTGCCGATCTCGTCCGAGCCGCGCTTGAGGCGCATCGCCGCGGCGTTGGCGCAAGATGCTGCCGACCGCAGCACCCTGGCGGAATGGGCCAGTCGCGTTGCGCTCAGCGAGAGCAGTCTCGCACGTCTCGTGGTGAAAGAGACAGGGCTGACCTTCGGGCGCTGGCGCCAGCAATTGCACCTGATCGTCGCATTGCGCGAGCTGGCCTCCGGCGCCAGTGTGCAGCAGGTTTCGGCCGACCTCGGCTATGAATCGGTCACCGCCTTCATCACCATGTTCAAGAAAGCGCTTGGCAAGCCGCCGGCAAAGTATCTCAGCAGTGTCGCGCAAAACGGCGGTTCAGCGTTTGTCGCCTGATGAGCACCCCAATCCGCGCCCACCCGGACGTAAACCGTCACTGCTCCTCGGCATACAGCAGCCGCGTCTTTGCCTCCGAGGTCGGCAACAGGCTGCGCTGGATCAGCGCCTCGACATGGTCGTTGCGCTGGCGCGCGCTGTCGGCACCCATCACCACGATGATCAGCCTGTGCCCGTCCGCATCATAGGAGGTGACGATGTTGAAGCCCGAAGCCCTGATGTAGCCGGTCTTGATGCCGTCGACGCCGCGCACCCGGCCAAGCATGTCGTTGTGGCCGCGCACCAGCCTGCCGCGGAACATGAAGTCGCTTTCGGAAAAATAGTGGAAATGCTGCGGGAAGCGGGCGTGCAGCGCCATGCCGAGCACCGCCATGTCGCGCGCGCTCGTGTGCTGGTCGCCGTCCGGCAGGCCCGAGGCATTGCGGAAAACGGTGCTGCTCATGCCGATCTGGCGCGCCTTGGCGGTCATCATTCCGGCGAACGCCTCTTCGCTGCCGCCGAGATATTCGGCAACGGCGACCGCCACGTCATTGGCCGATTTGACGACGATGGCGCGGATCGCCGAATCGACGTCGATGGTCTCGCCGCGCCTGAACCGCAGCTTGGTCGGCGGCTGCCGGGCGGCGTTGTCCGACACCGGAATTTGCGTCTCCTTGCTGATGCGGCCTGATTCCAGCGCCTCGAACAGAAGATAGAGCGTCATCATCTTGGTCAGTGACGCCGGATAACGCGGCGCCGTCGAATTGACCTCGAACAGCGTCTTGCCGGTGCCGGCATCGATGACCATGGCGGCATATTTCTGCGGCGGCGCCGGCACCGCCAGCACGCTGTCGGGCGGCGTCACCGTCGTGCAGCCGGCGGCAAACAGCAGCAGCGTCAGCACAGCGACGCATTTGTGGATGAACGAAAAGAACCGGAAGGCGGACAAGTCAGTTCCGAAGGCAGGCTGTTTCTGAGACGAGGCGAAGCTATCTTAACGCAAAGGCACAGTCCATTTGGTTAATATCGGTCTGGGCCTGGATTGGTGCCCTGTCCACAGGCCGACGTGGCGCCGTCTGATGCGAATTGCCGGCCACCGCGCTTGCGCAACCGGCGGCGAGTGGGCTTTGCTGGCGCCGCCAGAATCGGGCTGGCAGAATCGGTAGGTGCACATGGATACGGTCACGATCACGGCAAAGGGCATTTCGGTATCGGTCGATCTTGCCGTCGGCCATCTCGCCGATATGACGGTCGAGATCGAAGGCCGTCGGCTGAAGCCGCTGCATCGCGCACCCTGGGTCGACGAGCCGCGCGAGACGCTGCCGAAAGACCTGCCTGAAGGGACGGTCCACCTGTCCGGCGATTTCCTCTGCGCGCCGTTCTCGGTCAGCGACGTCGAAGCGGCACCTTTGCATGGCTGGCCGGCCAACAGTCGCTGGGACGTCGTCGACAGCGCGGCAACGGCCGATGGCTGGCGCGCCGCCTTCCGCCTGCAGCGCCCGGTCATGGGCGCAACCGTCGACAAGATCCTGACCTTGCGCGACGATCATCCCTTTCTCTACCAGGAGCACGTCTTTTCCGGCGGCGCCGGCGCCATTCCCGTCGCCCACCATCCGATGACGGTAATGACGGCCGGCGGCAGGCTGGCCTTCTCGGCGAAGCGCTTTGCCGCGACGCCGAACGAGGCGCTGGAGCCCGATCCGGCGCGCGGCCGTTCGTTGCTTGCCTACCCGGCGCGAACCGCCGACCTGACGCGTTTTCCCGCCGCCGACGGCGGCACGATCGACCTGACCACCTATCGGATGGACCATGAGCGTGAAGACTTCGTCACGCTGGTCGAGGCCGATCATGACGGGCCGGGCTGGACCGCGCTGGCGCGCCAGGCGGAAGCCGATCTCGTGCTGGTGCTGAAGAACCCGGCCGAACTGCCGGTTACCATGCTGTGGGTCAGCAATGGCGGGCGCGATTATGCGCCATGGAGCGGCCGCCACCGCGGCGTGCTCGGCATCGAGGACGGCCGCACGGCCGTCGGCCACGCTGCATCGCTCGGCGACAACTGGCTGAAGCATGAAGGCGTGGCGACCGCCTTTGCGCTTTCTGAAGGGCGCAGCTTTTCGTTCCGCCATGTCATCGGCGCGCTGCCATGGCCATCCAGCGAGCCGCCGCGCGACGTCACGACCTTACCGGGTCGCATGCGCATCCTGGCCGCCGACGACGCCGTGCGCGACGTCGGCTTCGACAGCGATTTCCTGCGGATCGGCCAATCCGTTGCGGCCTGATTGGCGCTTCAGATTGCGGACCGTTTGCGCTGCCCCTCACCTGCCTGCCGGCATCCTCTCCCCGTATAGTGACGGGGAGAGGGGCGCTCTCATCGACGGTTTCGCCAATCACCAGCGTCATAGGAAGGGCGCCAACATTTCGGCCAGCCCTTTCTCCCCGTCACTATACGGGGAGAAATGCCCGGCAGGGCAATGAGGGGCGGCGCGGATGTCGACAATTGGTACGGATTTGAAATTCCCCCGAACTGCCGCCAAGATGGACCCGAAAAATTGTAGCGCGGAATCACTCATGTCAGAGATCGCTCATCTCGCCGCCACCATCTTCAAGCGCGCCAGCAAGGCACCGCGCTTCATCGTTGCCATTGCCGGTCCGCCCGGCGCCGGCAAATCGACATTGTCGGCAGGCTTGCACGATCTGCTGCCGGAAGGCACGGCGGAAGTCGTGCCGATGGACGGCTTCCATTACGACGATGTCGTGCTCGAGCGGCGCGGCCTTCGCGCGCGAAAAGGTGCCCCGGAAACCTTTGATTTTGCCGGCTTCGAAACGCTGCTCAAGCGCATCCGCGCCGGCGAGCCGGATATCGCCATCCCGGTCTTCGACCGCAGCATGGAGCTGTCGCGCGCCGCCGCTGCGATCATCGCCGCCGAGACCAAATTCATCCTGGTCGAAGGCAATTATCTGCTGCTCGACGAAGAGCCATGGACGCGGCTGGCGCCGCTGTTCGATTTCTCGATCTTTGTCGATGTGCCGCGCGCCGAGCTCGAGCGCCGACTGCTGGAGCGATGGCACGAGCACGGCCGGTCCGAAGAGGACGCGCGCGCCTGGATTGCTTCCAACGACATGCCGAACATCGATCGGGTGCTTGCCCGTCGGCGGCCCGCCGACCTGGTGGTCGGTGAACAGGCCTGATCTGTAAGGACTGTTCGGCCGGAACCTTAGCACTTTCAGGCCGTTATCCCGGACACGGCAATCGTGCCGCATGAGGGAACAGTTCGATGGAAACCATGGCAAGAAAGCCTGCGCCCGCCAAGGGCAGGGCAACACGATCAAAAGCCACTCGAGCGAAAACCGGCGCCGGCCCGGCAGCGGCGGCCCGCTCCAAGGAGGCGGCAAAGCCCAGCTTTGGCAAGGCAGCGCCGAAAAAGGTGATGCCTGCTGCGAGCAAGGCCGCAACTCCCAAAGCCGCCAGCCCTAAAAAGCCGGCAAGCAGCAGAGGATCGATCGCAGGCAGCGCAATGCGCACCGTCAAAACGACGGCCAACGTCGCCGCCGGTGCCGTGCTAGCGACCGCCAAAGGTGCGGCCTCGCTTGCCGCTTCCGTAGTCGGCAAGAGCTCGAAACGCCGGACCAAGGCAAAATAGCCGGTCCAGTCAGGCTTTCGATCAGGCTCTGGCCGGAATGGTGAGGCCCCTCTGTACCGCCGGCCGGGCGAGGCCACGCTCCAGCCATGCGCCCACGCTGGGGAAGTCGTCGAAACCGACGAGTTCCCGTGCCTCGTAAAAGCCGATCAGGTTGCGCACCCATCCAAGCATCGAAATGTCGGCGATGGTGTAGTCGTCGCCCATGATCCAGCTGCGGCCCTTGAGCCTCGTTTCGAGGACGCCGATCAGCCGCCGCGACTCGTCGCGATAACGTTCCAGCGGGCGCTTGTCGGCGATTTCGCGCCCGGCGAATTTGTGGAAGAACCCGACCTGGCCGAAGATCGGCCCGATCGAAGCCATCTGGAAGAACACCCACTGGATCGTCTCGTAACGCAGCGTTGCGTCTGCCGGGACCAGCTTGCCGGTCTTGTCGCTGAGGTAGAGCAGGATGGCGCCGGATTCGAACAAGCCGATCGGCTTGCCGCCCGGGCCGTCCGGATCGATCATCGCCGGTATCTTGCCGTTCGGGTTCAAAGACAGGAATTCCGGGGTCCAGCTCTCGTTCTTGCCGATGTCGACGGCATGCGGCTCGTACGGCAGGCCAAGTTCCTCCAGCGCGATCGATATCTTCACCCCGTTCGGCGTCGGAAACGAATAGAGCTGGATGCGGTCGGGGTGGCTCGCCGGCCAGCGCGTGGCGATCGGAAACGCGGACAGATCGGTCATCGAAACTCCTGGTCGGGGACCGCGCCGAGCGGCACGGTCATGGCGGGTCGCAGAGAGTTAGGCGCGACGCCTGGCGCGATCAATATGCGCATGGAAAGTTTCGCCGGCCCCGTGAAGGACCGCAAGGGGTGCGGTTACACGGCCTTGACCGCCAGCACCGCATTGGTGCCGCCAAAGGCGAAGCTGTTGCTGATCGCGGTGCGCACCGCGCGTTCGCGCGCCACGTTCGGCGTGATGTCGAGATCGCAGTCGGCGTCGGCTTCCCGATAATTGGCGGTCGGCGGCACGATGCCTTCGCGGATTGCCATCACGCAGGCGATCATTTCCAGCGCGCCGGACGCGCCGAGACAGTGGGCATGCATCGATTTGGTCGAGGACACCGAAAGCTTGTAGGCATGGCCGCCGAAGACACGCTTGATCGCCGCCGTCTCGATCTGATCGTTGGCCTTGGTGCCGGTGCCATGCGCGTTGAGATAGTCGACGTCCTCCGGATTGAGCCCGGCATCGACGAGGCAGAAGCGCATCGCCGCCTCCGGCCCTTCGATGGTTGGGGCGACGATGTCGGAGGCGTCGGCGGAAAGGCCGACGCCGGCGATTTCGGCAAGGATGGCGGCGCCGCGCGCCATGGCATGCTCATATGTTTCCAGCACCACCATGCCGGCGCCTTCGCCGAGCACAAGCCCTTGGCGGTCAGCCGAAAACGGCCGGCAGGTGTCCGGCGACAGGACCCGCAGGGCCTCCCAGCCCTTGAGGATGCCCCAGACCAGCGGCGCATCGGTACCGCCGGCGACCATGACGTCGGCCCGGCCGAGCCTGATCTGATCGACCGCCGAGGCAATGGCGTGGTTGGATGACGAGCAGGCAGAGGTGATGCCGAACACCGGCCCGCGCAGACCAAGATTCATGCTGACGTGGCCGGCGGCTGCGCCCGGCATTACTTTCGGTACCGTGAAGATGCCGGCGCGGTTCTTGCCTTCGAGCAGGATGGCGCGATAGTTCTCTTCGATTGCCTCCCAGCCGCAGACGCCGACGCCGACGATGGTGCCCATCCGGTAGGTGTTGGCCGCGTGCGGGTTCAATCCCGCCTGCTGTGCCGCCTCCCGCGCGGCGATCGTCGCCAGAAGGCTGAAGCGGTCCATCGAAACGACCTGCTTGCGGTCGATGCCGTGCTCGGGAAGCGCCTTGATTTCGCAGCCGACCTTGACCTTCAGATCATGCAGCAGCGGATTGTCGATCGCGCCGATTGCCGAACGGCCGGCGCGCATCTCATTCCAGATTGCAGGTGCATTGGTGCCGAGCCCGCATAATCCGCCGATGCCCGTGATGACGATGCGCTTGTGCATTCAGTCAGGCTTTTTTCGCGATCAGCGCGCGAACCGCCTCGACCATGTCGCCGACATTCTTCAGATTGCTCCAGGCATCGACCGTGTTCATCTCGATTTCGATGCCATACTCTTCCTCGAGATCGAAGATGATCTCCGTCAGTTCCAGCGAATGGATGCCAAGGGCGGTCAGTTCGGTACTGGTGGTGATTTCCTCGCCGCCCGGCTCGGCGTGAGCCTTGATCTTGGCGATGATATCGTTTGCCAGCTGGTCAGCCATTCGGTTTCTTCCCCAACTCTGTCGTTTCCCGACGCCAACTGATCAGCGCCCCTTTTGTCCTCGATTACGTCGTCATCATCGCCCTTTACCCCCGCCAGGCGCCGGTGACCGTACCAAGGTGGCTCCCTCTATAGAAACCGAAACGCTGTCAAGCAACAAGCTATATATCGACAAAGCCGCCGCAGTGCTTAACGTTGGTGTCGTGGATACGATCGCATATAGCTTGACTTCAGTGCCGCCGGCGCAGCGCGTTGCCGGCGTTGCGCGGCTTGGCTGCGACTGGAACGGAGGCCGGACGCATCTTCGGCGCCTGTACCAGGACGGTTCGGCCAAGATCCGCATGCCGGCAGTCTCGGCCGATCCGCTCGAAGCTGTCCTGATCAACACCGCCGGTGGGCTGACCGGTGGCGACCGTCTCGCCTGGGAGGTCGATGTCGGTGCCGGCGCGTCCGCAACCATAACGACGCAGGCCTGCGAGAAAATCTACCGCGCCGCATCCGACCGTGCCGAAGTGCGGGTGCAGCTGACCGTCGGCGAAGGCGGCCACATTGCCTGGCTGCCGCAGGAAACCATCGTCTTCGACCGCTCGGCCTTTGCCCGCAGGCTTGACGTGGAGCTTGCCGCTGGAGCCGAAGCGCTGATCCTGGAGGCTACCGTCTTCGGCCGCCTGGCCATGGGTGAACTGGCTTCGCAAGGCCAATTCCACGACCGCTGGCGCGTCCGCCAGGACGGGAAGCTAGTCCATGCCGAGGAGTTCTGCATCGGGCCGGACATTGCGGCCACCTTGAACCGTCCGGCGGTTGGCGGCGGTGCCGTCGCCGTGGCGACGCTGCTGATGGTGTCGCCGCGGGCAGAGGCTTTGCTCGAGCCGGCCCGGGGCATGGTCGGCGGCCAGGGCGGCGTGAGTTTCTGGAATGTACGGAAATCTGGCAAGCTTCTTGCGAGGCTGTTCGCCGAGGACGGCTACCAGCTCCGCAAGCGGCTGGTGCCGCTTGTCGAATTGCTCAACGGACGGGCGGGCCTGCCCAAATTATGGTCACTTTGATTTTGATTGTACCACCGCAGGAAAACGCATGAATCTAACGCCGAGGGAGAAAGACAAGCTGCTGATCGCCATGGCGGCGATCGTGGCCCGCAAGCGGCTTGAACGCGGCATCAAGCTCAACCACCCGGAAGCGATCGCGCTGATCACCGATTTCGTCGTCGAGGGTGCCCGCGACGGCCGCCCGGTCGCCGAGCTGATGGAGGCCGGCGCCCATGTGGTCACCCGGGCCCAGGTGATGGAGGGCATTGCCGAAATGATCCACGATGTGCAGGTCGAGGCGACGTTTCCCGACGGCACCAAGCTGGTGACCGTGCACGAGCCGATCAGATAACACCGCCAAGGAGAGGAAATGCTTGAGCTGCGCCCCAACTGCGAATGCTGCGACAAAGATCTGCCGCCCGATGCGACGGATGCGGTGATCTGCACCTTCGAATGCACTTTCTGCGCCGACTGCGCACAAAACGTGCTCGGCGGCGCCTGTCCGAATTGCGGCGGCAACTTCTCGGCCCGCCCGATCCGTCCGGCAGCCCTGCTGATGAAATATCCGGCCTCCACCAGACGTGTGCTGAAGGCCGAAGGCTGCGACCCCCGCAAGGCCGCCTGATCCGGCGACCGTGAAACGGAAGGCAATCAATGATCCCCGGCGAAATCATCACGGCAAGCGGCGAGATCGAGCTGAACAAGGGTCTGGCGACGGTCACCTTGAAGGTAGCCAACAGCGGCGACCGGCCGATCCAGGTCGGCAGCCATTACCACTTCTTCGAGACCAATGAGGGACTGAGGTTCGATCGCGACAAGGCCCGCGGCATGCGGCTCGACATCGCTGCCGGCACCGCCATGCGCTTCGAGCCGGGGCAGGAGCGCGACGTTACCCTGGTGCCGCTCGGCGGTAAGCGCGAGGTCTACGGGTTTCAGCAGAAGATCATGGGCGCGCTGTGAGATCGAAGGCGTCGAGCAGTTTCGGCTCAGCCGGGCGGCTTGGCCGCCGCGTAAATGACGACCTTTCCCGGATCGTCGAATTCTACCGCCAGAACGTCCTCGGTCTGCACACGCCGCGAGTCGATGGCGTTGAACAGCAATGCGTTCGCCTCGATCTCCTTGCGCAGCTCGGCAATGTCGTCCCGATGTTGCCTGACCTTGTTCTCGATCGCCGGCGGCGGGCCGCCTTCGGTGCGCGCGGCGTCGGTAAGAAACACGATATCGACCTTGTCGAGCTTGGATGTCTTGCGCACGGCGGCGATGTTCTCACGCGTGCGGTCGATCGCCGAGCTGACCTTGCCGGCTTCCGCATTTGTCTGGGTCTCTTCCTGGCCGACCTCCGAGCCGACGATCCGGTTGACGGTCTCGGCGCTATCAAGGCTCTGCGCGTTCAGCGCCGCGTGCGGGACGCTGGCTGCCAGAAACGCGGTCGCGGCAATCCCATGCAGCCATCTGGTGTCGGACAAGGTGGTGATCGCCATCGCTCGTTCTCAGGGTCCTTTTCGAGTCTCGTGTCAGGGCGACAGGACCGAAACGTAACGTCCCCCGTGAAGGTTCCCTTTGCGATGCGGCGGGCTGACCAGGCGCCGGCCCGCCGCCTCGTCTCGTCAGCTCGCTTTCTTGGTGATCAGCGTCAGCGCGCCATTGGTGCTCATGCTGGCGGCGATCACCTGCGCCGAGGTGAGCCCCTTGGCTTCGAGCGCGGATTTGACCTGCGGTGTCGCGTCGATCGAGCCGCGCAGTTTCTGCAGATCGGCGTCGCTGCGCTTGGCGATCACCTCGTTGACCTTGGCTTGAGTGTCCGCCGGCAGATCCTTGATATCGACGACGTTGATCGCCTGGATGGTGGGCGCCTGAGGCTGCGCCCCGGGTGCGGCAGGAGCAGGCGCGGCCGGCGCCGGACTGGGCTGCTGCGCAGGCTGTTGCTGGGCGCTGGCGGCGGTTGCGAGCACCAGCGTGGCGGCGGCTGCCAGAAGAGTCGTTTTGCGCATGGATGTTCCTTTCCATCGATTGGCAAATGGTCGTTTTGGGGTGACCTGGCCACCTCAACCGCCAAATGGGATCGGAAAGTGTCGCTCAGCGGGTCATTGCGTGACCATAGGATGGCGGCAATGTGGGGCCCGGCTTCGACAAGCGGTATTTTCGGGCTGTATTTCGGGAGTAATTGCTGATGGCTAGAATCACCCGCGCCGCCTATGCCCAGATGTACGGCCCGACCGTCGGCGACAAGGTCCGGCTCGCCGACACCGAGCTGTTCATCGAGGTCGAAAAGGATCTCACCCTTTACGGCGAGGAAGTGAAATTCGGCGGCGGCAAGGTCATCCGCGACGGCATGGGCCAGAGCCAGGTTTCGCGCGCGCAAGGCGCGGTCGACACAGTCATCACCAATGCGCTGGTCGTCGATGCCACCGCCGGTATCGTCAAGGCGGATATCGGCCTCAGGGACGGCCGCATCGCCGCGATCGGCAAGGCCGGCAATCCGGATACTCAAGGCGGCGTCACCATCGTCATCGGCCCGGGCACCGAGATCATCGCCGGTGAGGGCAAGATCCTGACCGCCGGCGGCTTCGACGCGCATATCCACTTCATCTGCCCGCAGCAGATCGAGGAGGCGCTGATGTCGGGGATCACCACCATGCTCGGCGGCGGCACCGGCCCGGCGCACGGCACGCTGGCCACCACCTGCACCCCTGGGCCGTGGCATCTGGCGCGCATGATCCAGTCTTTCGATGCCTTTCCGATGAATATCGGCCTGTCGGGCAAGGGCAACGCGTCGCTGCCTGCCGCGCTCGAGGAGATGGTGCTCGCCGGCGCCTGCTCGCTGAAGCTGCACGAGGACTGGGGCACGACGCCGGCTGCTATCGACTGCTGCCTGTCGGTCGCCGACGATTACGACGTGCAGGTGATGATCCACACCGACACGCTGAACGAGTCCGGCTTCGTCGAAAACACGGTCGCGGCCATCAAGGGCCGCACCATCCATGCCTTCCACACCGAAGGCGCCGGCGGCGGCCACGCACCTGATATCATCAAGGTCTGCGGCCTGCCCAACGTCATTCCGTCCTCGACCAATCCGACCCGCCCCTACACGGTCAACACGCTGGCCGAACACCTCGACATGCTGATGGTCTGTCACCATCTGTCGCCGTCGATCCCCGAAGACATCGCCTTTGCCGAGAGCCGCATCCGCAAGGAAACCATCGCCGCGGAAGACATTCTGCACGACATCGGCGCCTTCTCAATCATCTCGTCGGACAGCCAGGCCATGGGCCGTGTCGGCGAAGTGGCGATCCGCTGCTGGCAGACCGCCGACAAGATGAAGCGCCAGCGCGGTTCGCTGCCGCAGGAGACCGGCAACAACGACAATTTCCGCGTCCGCCGCTACATCGCCAAATACACCATCAATCCGGCCATCGCGCATGGCCTGTCGAAGGACATCGGTTCGGTGGCGGTGGGAAAACGCGCCGACCTTGTGTTGTGGAATCCGGCGTTCTTCGGCGTCAAGCCGGACATGGTGCTGATCGGCGGCATGATCGCCGCCGCCCCGATGGGCGATCCCAACGCCTCGATCCCGACGCCGCAGCCGATGCATTACCGGCCGATGTTCGGCGCCTACGGCAAGGCGATGACCAATTCGTCGGTGACCTTCGTTTCGAAGGCCGCGCTCGATTCCGGCCTGCGCGGCAGGCTCGGCGTCGACAAGCAGATGGTCGCGGTCGAGAATACCCGCGGCGGCATCGGCAAGCATTCGATGGTGCTCAACGACGCCACTCCGCATGTCGAGGTCGACCCCGAGACCTATGAGGTCCGCGCCGACGGCGAGTTGCTCACCTGCGAGCCGGCCACCGTGCTGCCGATGGCGCAACGCTACTTCCTGTTCTGAACCATAGGCGTTAGAACGACCGATGTAGAACATGCCGCGCCAGGCTTATGGACCAGCAACTCCCCTACGCGCACGACATTTTCCCGCATATCCGCATCGTCCTGGGCATGGTGATCGGCCTTGGCGTCACCCGCCTTTTGTCGGGGCTTGCCCGCATCGTCCAGCATCCCGGCCAGTACCGGCTCTATCCCGTGCACCTCGCCTGGGTTGCGTCGGTGCTTTTGATGCTGGTGCATTTCTGGTGGTGGGAGTTCGGTCTGTTCCAGATCGAGAATTGGACCTTCGGCAAATACCTGTTCATCATCTTCTACGCCGTCACGCTGTTCCTGCTCTGCGCGCTGCTGTTTCCGGATTCGATGCTGGACTACACCAGCTATGAGGATTTCTTTTATTCGCGCCGGGCCTGGTTCTTCGGCCTGCTGGCGGCGACCTATCTGCTCGACGTGATCGACACGCTGCTGAAAGGGCCGGCGCATTTCGCCCATTTCGGCGTCGAATATCTGATCCGCACGCCGGTTTTCGTCGCGCTTTGCGTCATTGCGATCCTGCTGCGCGACCGCCGCTTTCACATCGCCTTTGTCGCGGGCGCGCTCGTCTATCAGATATCGTTTATCCTGCGGCTCTTCGACACGATTGTTTGAGCGCCATTGGGGCGGCTGATCGGATAGTCTAGGCTTTTTTGGGAGAGGCAGTTTTTACATGAAGCTCGATATCCGCACCGACTTCACCAAATTCCCGCGCGCCGTGGCCGTCCTGGCCGCAGGTGAAGCCGGAACCACCACGCCATACGACCGTGCGGTGCTTGCCCATGACGAGCGGCATCTGCGCCGTCGCGCCATCGAAACGGCCCGTAGCGACAAGGTGCTGGTCGACCTGCCCGAACCGGTGACGTTGAACCATGGCGACCGGCTGGTGCTGGAGGATGGCCGCCACATCGAGATCATCGCGGCCGAGGAGCCGCTCTACGACGTCCGGGCCAGCGACCCTGTCCATCTGGCCGAGCTTGCCTGGCACATCGGCAACCGTCATCTCGCCGCCGCCATCGAAGCTGGGCGCATCCTCATCCTGCGCGACCATGTCATCAAGGCGATGCTGGAGGGATTGGGCGCCATTGTGAGCGACGTCTCCGAGCCGTTCAAGCCGGTGCGCGGCGCCTATTCAGGGCATGGCGGCCACGGCCATGCTCATGCCGAGGCGCATGCGCACAGCCACGCCGAAGCGCATTCCCATAGCCATAGCGAATCGCATTCCCACAGCCATTCGCACGACCATGACCATGACTGACCAGCCTTCCAACGTGGCCCAGCCTTCCAACGTTGCATTGTTGCGGCTGATGGCGTGGCTGTCGCCTTCCTTCCCGGTCGGCGGCTTTTCCTACAGCCATGGCCTGGAACAAGCCGTGCATGCCGGGCTGGTTGCCGACAGCAAAGAGCTCGCCGCGTGGCTGGAAACGCTGGTCGAGATCGGTTCGGGCTGGAACGATGCGGTGCTGTTTGCCGAAAGCTGGCGCCGGGCACGCGAAGCCAGCGATCTCGATGAAATCGTCGCCCTTGCCGAAGCTCTGGCAGGCTCGCGCGAGCGTCATACCGAGACGATGCTGCAGGGCGCCGCCTTCCTGAAAGCGGCCTCCGCCTGGCCGTGCCACGTGCTGGATCGCCTGCCGGCCGAATGTGCCTATTGCGTCGCCGTCGGTGCCGTCGCCGGCGGCCACGGCATTGCGCTGCGGGACGCCCTGGCGGCCTTTCTGCAGGCCTTCTTCTCCAATCTCGTCCAGGCTGCGATCCGGCTTGGCATCGTCGGACAGAGTGCCGCGATGACGCTACTGGCCGCCTTCGAGCCGCTTGCCCTGGCTACCGCCGACCGCGCCGCCGGCTCGACAACAGACGACCTCGGCGGCTGCGCCTTCGTCTCGGATATCATGGCGATGAAGCACGAAATCCAGTACTCGCGGCTGTTCCGTTCATGATCGTCCTCGCTTTCGCGCTCTCGCTCGTCCTGCTGCTGATCACCGCACTGCATGTCTATTGGGGCATTGGCGGCATCTGGCCGGGCAGGGACGCGGCTTCCTGCGCCCGTGCGGTCATCGGCTTTCGCGGCGTCGACGAGATGCCGGCACCCTTCGCCAGCTTCGCCGTCGCCGCATGTCTCGGCCTGGCGACACTGTGGCCGATGGCGCTCGAGGGCATCTTTGCCACGCCATTTCCCAAGGCCGGGCTTGCCGCCACGTCACTGCTCATCGCACTGGTTTTCCTGGCGCGCGGCATTGCCGGCTTCACGCCCTGGTGGCGCCGGCTGACGCCCGAACAGCCTTTCTCGCGGCTCGATCTGCGTTACTATTCGCCGCTGTGCCTGCTGATCGGGCTTGGCTTTGCTGTTCTTGCCCTCTCGGAGTTCCCCGCATGATATCGCCCAACGGTCCTCTTCGCATCGGCATTGGCGGTCCGGTCGGCTCGGGCAAGACGACGCTCACCGAAAAGCTCTGCAAGGCGCTGCGTGACGAGTTCTCGATCGCCGTCGTCACCAACGACATCTACACCAAGGAAGACGCCATGATGCTGGTCCGGCTGCAGGCACTGCCCGAGGATCGCATCGTCGGCGTCGAGACCGGCGGCTGTCCGCACACCGCCATCCGCGAGGACGCCTCGATCAATCTGCAGGCGATTGCCGAGATGACCAGGAAATTTCCGGACCTCGATATCGTCTTCATCGAATCGGGCGGCGACAACCTCGCCGCCACCTTCTCGCCGGACCTTGCCGATCTGACGCTTTATGTCATCTCGGTCTGTCAGGGCGAGGAGATACCGCGCAAGGGTGGGCCGGCGATCACCCGGTCCGATTTCCTGGTCATCAACAAGAGCGACCTTGCGCCCTATGTGAACGTCAATCTCGACATCATGGAACGCGACGCTGCCCGCATGCGCGGCAAACGGCCGTTCGGCTTCACCGACCTGTCGCGCGGCAAGGGACTGCAGGAAGTGATCGATTTCATCGTCGAACATGGCGGGCTCAGGGTCGGCACGGCCACCAGCACGGCGGCATAACGGCGCTCGCCTGCACCAAACGAAACCGGTTGCGCGTCTTCCGGCCGCGCGGCATCCTTGCTTCTTTCACGGAGGTTTACGATGAGCATCACGCGCCTGCAGAAGGAAGTGCTGACCAACCTGCCGTTCTATGAGGAGCGCGTTGATATGGCTTGCGCCTTCCGCTGGACAGCGCGGCTCAACATGCACGAAGCGGTGGCCAATCATTTCTCGCTGGCGGTCAACGACGATGGCTCGCAATTCCTGATGAACCCCAACCAGGTGCATTTCTCGCGCATCAAGGCAAGCGATCTGCTTCTGATCGACGCCAACGATCCCGACACGCTGACGGGCCCGAATGCGCCCGACCCGACGGCATGGGGCCTGCACGGCGCCATCCATCGCAACGTGCGTCATGCGCGCTGCGTCATGCATGTCCACTCGATCCACGCCACCGTGCTTGCCTCGCTCGCCGACTCGACGCTGCCGCCGATCGACCAGAACTCGGCGATCTTCTTCAACCGCCATGTCGTCGACGCTCACTATGGCGGGCTGGCCTTCGAGGAAGAGGGCGAGCGCTGCTCGCAGCTTCTTGTCGACCCGAAGGTCAAGGTGATGATGATGGGCAACCATGGCGTGCTGGTCATCGGCGACAGCGTCGCCGATACCTTCAACCGCATGTTCTATTTCGAGCGCGCCGCCGAAACCTATATCAAGGCGCTGTGGACCGGCCGGCCGCTGCGGGTACTGTCGAATGAGATCGCCGAAAAGGCGGCAAGGGAACAGGAAGACTATCCCGGCCAGGCCGAACGCCACCTCTCCGAACTGAAGGCTATCCTCGACGAGCAGGAGCCTGCCTACCGGAACTGAGCGCCCGTTAAAGCTTTAAAGTCCCAGTTCGGCCCGCAATTCGTCGGCGCTGTTGATGACAATCGCGCCCGGCGGCCCCTCCATCGGCACCTCTGGCCAGAAGATCGTTTTCATTCCAGCCGCCAGCCCCGCCGTGGCGCCGGTCACGCTGTCGTCGACCGCCACGGCCCCGGCGGGATCGACGTCGGCCAACCAGGCGGCGCGCAGGAAAGGTTCGGCATGCGGCTTGCCTTCGCGCACGTCGTTGCGGCTGACCGTCTTCATACCGGGATAGACGAGGCCGGCGGCGCGCAGATTGGCATCGACGATCAGCCTGTCCGAGTTGGACACCACCGCTTGCGGCACGCCAAGCGCGCGCAGCTCATTGAAAATCTCGATCGCGCCGGTGCGTGGCATCAGCGTTTCGGCCATCGGCAGATAGTGATCGTATTTGCGCACGATCCAGTCGTCGAAAGGCAGGTCGAGGCCGAACTCGTCGCGCAGCATTTCGTAGACCGGCCATGCGGCGATGCCGAGCACCCGCTCGTGCAAGTTGGCCGGCGGTGCGATGCCGACGCTGTGCAGCGCCGCAATCAGCGCTGCCTCGTGCAGCGGCTCGCTGTCGACCAGCGTGCCGTCCATGTCCCAGAAAACCGCTTTCGGCGTCATGCAAGGCTCCATTCTCAAAAAATCCCTTAAAGCGTTTAGCGCGGGAGATAAACCGCCGCGTCCCCGCTAATGCGTGTCGCGCAAAAGTGTGCAGCGGTTTTGCGATGACGACATGCATAAAAAAGAACCTAAAACGCGCCGCATGAGGCCGATCGAACGCGACGCGCTTTAGAACCAAGATTGGTGCGACCTCGACAGCCTTGCTGTTGCAACGAGACTGGGTCGACCCGTCCCTTCGCTCCAAACACCAGGTTTCAGCCCTAAGCAATTGCTCTTACAATAGGCAATTGCGCGCAAGTTCATTCCCTGCGAAACTATGGTGCTCCGCCTCTTGTGCTCGGCGGGGTTGGGAGGCACGAACTTGAATTCGCGGCAGGATAGCGGCGGCAACAGGCTGGACGACGCGGCGCGCGCCGGCTGGCTCTATTATGTCGCAGGCAACACCCAGGACCAGATCGCCGCTACGCTTGGCATCTCCCGGCAGACGGCGCAGCGGCTGGTGTCGCTCGCGGTCTCCGAAGGGCTGATCAAGGTGCGCGTCGACCATCCGATCGCCAATTGCCTCGACCTTGCGGCACGGCTGAAATCGCGCTTTGCGCTTGATCTGGTCGAGGTGGTGCCGAGCGACCCGTCTTCTTCCTCCACCATCATCGGCGTCGCCGAGGCGGCGGCGGCCGAGATCGAACGACGGCTGCGGTCGCCGACCCCGATCGTCATGGCGATCGGCACCGGCCGCACGCTGAAGGCGGCGATCGAGCAGCTGCCGCCGATGGAATGCCCGCAGCACAAGGTGGTATCGCTGACCGGCAACATCTCGCCGGACGGTTCGGCCGCCTTCTACAACGTCATCTTCACCATGGCCGACAGGGTCAAGGCGCGCTCGTTTCCGATGCCTTTGCCGGTCATCGCCTCCTCGCCGGAGGAGCGCGAGATGCTGCTCAGCCAGCCGATGATCCAGCCGACGCTGGCGCTTGCGGCCGAGGCCGACGTCACCTTTGTCGGCATAGGCGATCTCGGCCCGAAGGCGCCGCTCTACGAGGACGGCTTCATTTCGGAGGGTGAATTGAAGGCGCTGCAGAAGGCCGGCGGTATCGCCGAGATCGTCGGCTGGGTATTCGATCGCGACGGCCGCATGATCGAGGGCATCACCAACGACCGGGTGTCGTCGGCGCCGCTGCCGTCGCGCGAAAAGTCGCTGGTGATCGCGCTTGCCATGGGCGACCGCAAGCTGCCGGGCATCTTCGCCGCCGTCAACCGGCGGCTGGTCAACGGCCTCATCACCGATGAGCGGACCGCCGCCGCCTTGCTGGCGGGTGCATGATCTCCGAGCCGCTGGCGGTCGGAAACGATCATGTGAAATCGAAACGCAGCTGAATCCCCGATAAAAAGAGCGACACTACTGGTGCCGGCCGCAAGGATCGTTGCCGTCGAGGAAGCCCATGTCGCGCTGCAGATGCGGCGGCAGTTCCCGGACGTCGAGATAGGCGCGTTTGCGCGCTGTGTGCCCTGCCAATCCCCGCGCCAGCCGTGAAAACCAGCCATGGGCTGGAGCAAGAAGCAGCTTTTCCTGTATCGTGGTCATGATCGTCAGCCTTCACTATCTCTAGGCGTAATTGATCTTCAATACGGAATATCGGTAGGACCGGCCGGTGCCGCCAATCAAACGTCGATCACTGCCCATAAGGAGGGCTTATGCCGGAGCTCAATTCACGACAGCTGGTTTCGCAGCTTCCTCCGCTTCAGGCGATCCGGGTATTCGAGGCGGTGGCGCGGCATCTCTCCTTCACCAAGGCCGCCCAGGAGCTTGGCATGACGCAGGCGGCGGCAAGCTATCAGATCAAGCTTCTGGAGGAGCGCATCGGCGCGCCCTTGTTCCTGCGCCAACCAAAACAGATCGTTCTGACCGAACCCGGCCAGCGCCTGGCACCTGCGGTCAGCGAGGCGTTCGCGCTGTTGAGCGGCGCCTATGCCGCCGCGCGCACCGGCGCAGACGGCGTGCTTTGCGTTTCGACGCTGCTGACCTTTGCCTCCAATTGGCTGGCGCAGCATCTCGGTTCGTTCCAGGTCGCGCATCCGTCGCTGGCGGTGCGCGTCGATACTTCGAACAGGGTTGTCGACTTTGCCAGAGAGGACATCGACATCGCCATCCGCTCCGGCGGCGGCAACTGGCCGGGCGTCGAGACCCATATGCTTTTCAGGGCCGATTTCACGCCCGTTCTTAGTCCAAAGCTCGCGGCAAGCATCGGCGGCGTAAAGGAGCCGGCCGACCTGCTGCGGCTGCCGATCCTAGACCCCGGCGACATCTGGTGGCGGGACTGGTTCGCCGCCGCCGGCCTGCCGGTCGAGGAGCTGGCCAAGCGCCCCGGCACCAGCATGGGCGCACAGGCCTATGAGGCCAATGCCGCGATTGCCGGCCACGGCGTGGCGATCGTTACCAAGGCGCTGTTCAAGACCGAACTTGCCGACGGCCGCCTGATCCAGCCCTTTGATCTGGTTGGTGACGACGGCCATGCCTATTGGCTGGTCTATCCGACGGCGCGGCGCAACGTGCCGAAGATCCGCGCCTTCCGCGATTGGATCCTGAGCGAGATCGCTTGCCAATAGGCTGAATCCCAGCAAGCCCGATAGCAAAGCTCCGGGCCCAATCAGCCCGGTCGAATCCTTCATCAGACATGCCGCAAACGTCCCAGGCTTGCCGCTGCACGAGACCGGCGTGCTGCGCTGCAGCAACGAATCCGTCTTGACATAATTCAGCGCAAGTGAGTAATTGCTCACAGCCAAGGCAAATGCTCATCTTGGTTTATGGGAGGAATTTTGATGAAACTTCGCACGTTCACCCTAGGCCTGTTCTCGGCCAGCGCGCTTGCGTTCGCCGCGCATGCCGAATCCATCACCATCGCCACGGTCAACAATGGCGACATGGTCCGCATGCAGAAGCTGACCGACGACTTCACCTCGAAGAATCCCGACATCCAGCTGCAGTGGGTCACGCTCGAGGAAAACGTCCTGCGCGAGCGCGTCACCACCGACATCGCCACCAAGGGTGGGCAGTACGACGTGATGACCATCGGCACCTACGAAGTGCCGATCTGGGCCAAGCAGAACTGGCTTTTGCCGCTCGACAAGCTCGGCGACGATTACGACGTCAAGGACATCATTCCGGCCATAGCCGGCGGCCTGTCGGTCGACGGCAAGCTCTACGCAGCGCCGTTCTACGGCGAAAGCTCCTTCGTCATGTACCGCAAGGATCTGATGGACAAGGCCGGACTCAAGATGCCCGACGCACCGACCTGGGACTTCATCAAGCAGGCCGCCGACAAGATGACCGACCGCGCCAACGGCGTGAACGGTGTCTGCCTGCGCGGCAAGGCCGGCTGGGGCGAGAACATGGCCTTCCTGACCGCCATGTCGAACTCCTTCGGCGCGCGCTGGTTCGACGAGAATTGGAAGCCGCAATTCGATCAGCCCGAATGGAAGAACACGCTGCAATTCTATGTCGACCTGATGAAGGCCGACGGCCCCGAGGGTGCGTCGTCCAACGGCTTCAACGAAAACCTGGCGTTATTCCAGCAGGGCAAATGCGGCATGTGGATCGACGCCACCGTCGCTGCCTCCTTCGTTTCCGACCCGAAGAACTCCACCGTCGCCGACAAGGTCGGCTATGCGCTGGCACCGGACAATGGCCTCGGCAAGCGCGGCAATTGGCTGTGGGCCTGGTCGCTGGCCATCCCCGCTGGCACCCAGAAGGCCGACGCCGCACAAAAGTTCGTGTCCTGGGCAACCAGCAAGCACTATGCCGAGCTCGTCGCCTCGAAGGAAGGTTGGGCCAACGTACCGCCGGGAACGCGCTCCTCGCTCTATGCCAATCCCGAGTACCAGAAGGCAGCGCCTTTCGCCAAGATGACGCTGGACTCGATCAACTCTGCCGATCCGACGCACCCGACCGTCAAGCCGGTGCCTTATGTCGGCGTCCAGTTCGTCGCCATTCCTGAGTTCCAGGGTCTCGGCACCACTGTCGGCCAGCTCTTCTCAGCGGCACTTGCCGGCCAGTCGAGCGTCGACGATGCCTTGAAGCAGGCGCAGGACGCCGCCACCGCGACGATGACCGAGGGCGGTTACATCAAGTAGGCTCCTCCCGGTGCCGGTTGCCAATGGCGACCGGCAACGGCCGCCCGAATCCCAGTTCGGGCGGCCAGCTTTCACACCGCTGAAAAACTTGGCTGACCTCGAAGGGTGACCGTCATGGCTACTCAGCAGACCCGTTCGCTTGCCCGCTTCATGATGGCGCCATCCGTGGTGCTGTTGCTGGTTTGGATGATTGTGCCGCTGGCATTCACGCTGTGGTTCTCCTTCCAGCAATACAACCCGCTCAATCCGATGCGCGACGGCTTCGTCGGGTTTTCGAACTACGCGCTGTTCTATTCCAACCCGGCATTCCTGCAGTCGATCCTCAACACGCTCACCATCGTCGTCAGCGTGCTTTTGATCACGGTGATCGGCGGTATTCTGCTCGCCCTTCTGCTCGATCAGCCGATGTGGGGACAGGGCATCGTCCGCATCCTTGTCATCTCGCCGTTCTTCGTCATGCCGCCGGTGGCGGCACTCGTCTGGAAGAACATGATCATGCATCCGCAATACGGCGTCTTTGCCGACATTGCGCGCTTCTTCGGCGGGCAGCCGATCGACTGGTTCGGACAGCATCCACTCACGGCGGTCATCATCATCGTTGCCTGGCAATGGCTGCCGTTTGCGACGCTGATCCTTTTGACGTCGCTTCAGTCGCTCGACGGCGAGCAGAAGGAAGCCGCCGAAATGGACGGCGCCGGCTTTGTCAGCCGCTTCATCTATTTGACGCTGCCGCATATGTCGCGCGCCATAACCGTCGTCATCCTGATCCAGACGATCTTCCTGCTGTCGGTTTATGCCGAGATCCTCGTCACCACCAATGGCGGCCCAGGTTACGCCTCCACCAACCTGCCCTTCCTCGTTTACCAGAAGGCATTGCTGGAGTTCAAAATCGGCCAGGCGTCCGCCGGCGGCATCATTGCTGTCATTCTCGCCAACATCGTCGCCTTCTTCGCCATGCGCGCCGTCGGCAAGAACCTGGACAAATAAGGGAGGATAAGATGGCACGTGCAGTCACCACCCAGCACAAGACGATTGCGACCGCGGCCGCCTGGATCGTCGCGTTGCTGATCTTCTTCCCGATCCTCTACACGATCATCACCTCGTTCAAGTCGGAGCAGGAGGCTATCCAGGGCTTCAACCTGTTCCCGTCGGGAACCACGGAGAGCTATTCCGAGGTCCAGGCGCAGAACGGCTATTTCAAATTCTTCCTGAACTCGGTGTTCCTGTCGGTCGGCTCGACCATCCTGGCTCTGCTCGTCGCCATACCGGCGGCATGGTCGATGGCGTTTTCGCCAGGCAAACGCACCAAGGACATCCTGATGTGGATGCTTTCCACCAAGATGATGCCGGCCGTCGCTGTGCTGTTCCCGATCTATCTGATCTTCCGCGACACCGGACTGCTCGACAGCCGCATCGGCCTGATGGTCATGCTGATGCTGATCAACCTGCCGATCGTGGTCTGGATGCTCTACACCTATTTCCGCGAGATCCCGGGCGAGATCCTGGAAGCGGCGCGCATGGACGGCGCGTCGCTCTGGAACGAGATCATCTACGTGCTGACGCCGATGGCGGTGCCCGGCATCGCCTCGACCATGCTGCTCAATATCATTCTCGCATGGAACGAGGCATTCTGGACGATCCGGCTGACCACCACCGAGGCCGCGCCGCTCACCGCTTTCATCAGCTCCTTCTCCAGCCCGCAAGGGTTGTTCTGGGCCAAGCTTTCGGCCGCCTCGACGCTCGCGATCGCGCCGATCCTGATCATGGGCTGGTTCAGCCAGAAGCAGCTGGTACGCGGCCTAACGTTCGGGGCGGTGAAGTAACGGAAACTGCCTGACAGAAAACGACGAAATAGCCCTTCGGGGGAGGAAAACATGGGAAACATCACGCTCAAGAACGTCTCCAAATCCTTCGGGGCGACGTCCATCATTCCCGGCCTCGACCTGGTCATCGAGAACGGCGAGTTCGTCGTCTTCGTCGGCCCGTCAGGCTGCGGCAAGTCAACGCTGCTGCGTCTGATCGCCGGCCTGGAGGACACCAGCGGCGGCACCATCAATATCGATGGCCGCGACGTCACCGGTGAGGCGCCGGCCAAGCGCAAGCTGGCCATGGTGTTCCAGTCCTACGCGCTCTACCCGCACATGACGGTGGCCAAGAACATCGCTTTCCCGCTGAAGATGGCGGGCGAGGACAAAGCCACCATCGACAAGAAGGTGAAGGACGCCGCGCGGATCCTGAACCTCACGAACTATCTCGATCGCCGTCCCGGCCAGCTCTCAGGCGGCCAGCGGCAGCGCGTCGCCATCGGCCGCGCCATTGTGCGCCAGCCATCGGCCTTCCTGTTCGACGAGCCTTTGTCCAATCTCGATGCGGCGCTGCGCGGCACCATGCGGCTGGAGATCAGCGAGCTGCACCACCAACTCAAGACAACCATGGTCTACGTCACCCACGACCAGATCGAGGCGATGACCATGGCCGACAAGATCGTGGTGCTCAATGCCGGCAATATCGAGCAGGTCGGCTCGCCGATGGAGCTCTACAAGACGCCCAAGAACCTGTTCGTCGCCGGTTTTATCGGTTCGCCGAAGATGAACCTGATTGAAGGCGCGCCGGCCGCCAAATATGGCGCCAGGACAGTCGGCATCCGTCCGGAACATATGAACATTTCGAAGACGTCAGGCGACTGGAAGGCGACGGTCGGCGTTGCCGAGCATCTCGGCTCCGACACGTTCCTGCACGTCCAGGCGGATGGTGTCGGGCAGCTGACGGTACGCGCCGACGGCGAATTGCCCGTCCATCACGGCGACACGATCTACCTGACGCCGGACAAGGCCAAGCTGCATCGTTTCGGCGCCGACGGGAAGGCGATGCTGCAATGAGGCTCCGGGGTAAATCGGCGCTGATCACCGGATCGGCGCGCGGCATCGGCAGGGCATTTGCCGAAGCCTATATGCGCGAAGGGGCGACGGTTGCGATTGGCGACATCAATCTCGAGGCCGCCGAGAAGACGGCTTCGGAAATCGGCGGCAACGCCTACGCGGTGAAGCTGGACGCCACCGATCTCGCGTCTATCGATGCAGCCGTCAAGGCGGTCGAAGCCAGGGCCGGCGGCCTCGATATCTTGATCAACAACGCTGCCCTGTTCGACCTGGCGCCGATCGTCGAGATCACCAAGACAAGCTACGACAAATTGTTTTCCGTCAACGTCGCCGGCACGCTGTTTACGCTGCAGGCCGCCGCCCGTTCGATGATTGCCCGCGGCAAGGGCGGCAAGATCATCAACATGGCAAGCCAGGCCGGGCGCCGCGGCGAGGCGCTGGTCGCCGTCTACTGCGCCACCAAGGCGGCGGTCATCTCGCTCACCCAGTCGGCAGGGCTCGACCTGATCAAGCACCGCATCAACGTCAATGCCATCGCCCCGGGTGTCGTCGACGGCGAGCATTGGGACCATGTCGATGCCTTGTTCGCCAAGTTCGAGAACCGGCCGAAGGGCGAAAAAAAGAGACTGGTCGGCGAAGCCGTGCCTTATGGCCGCATGGGCACGGCGCAAGACCTCACCGGCATGGCGGTGTTCCTGGCCAGCGACGAGGCCGAATACATCGTTGCCCAGACCTATAATGTCGATGGCGGCCAGTGGATGAGTTGAGGGGGCGAAGGCGCTCTTCTCCCCGTCTCCTCCACGGGGGGAAGAGCCGTCCCGCTAAAGGGTAAAAGCAGATGTCCGTGAAACTCTCTTCTTCCAACCTCACCAAGCTGCCGCCCAAGGTCGCCGGCCCGAAATACGATCGGGCCGCACTCAAGGCCGGCATCGTGCATTTCGGCGTCGGCAATTTCCATCGCTCGCACCAGGCCGTCTATCTCGATGACCTGTTCAATTCGGGTGTCGGCCACGACTGGGCAATCGTCGGCGCCGGCGTGTTCGAGGGCGAGAAGGTCGGCCGCGGCAAGCTGCAGGAGCAGGACTGGCTGACCACCGTGGTCGAGCAGGACAGCGGCCATATGAGTGCGCGCGTCACCGGCGTCATGATCGATTTCCTAATGCCTGGCGACGCGATCGCAATCGTCGAGCAGCTCGCCGATCCGGCGATCAAGATCGTTTCCCTGACCATCACCGAGGGCGGCTATTTCATCGATCCGGCTTCCGGCGTCTTCAATCCGACGCATCCCGACATCGTTGCCGACGCTGAGCCGGGGGCGACACCGAAGACCGTCTTCGGCCTCATCCTCGCCGGGCTGCTGCGCCGCCGCGCCGACGGCATCGTGCCTTTTACAATCATGTCCTGCGACAACATCCCCCATAACGGCCACGTCACCTCGGATGGCGTCATCGGCCTTGCGCGGCTGATCGACGAGGATCTGGCAAACTGGGTGAGCGAAAAAGTTGCCTTTCCCAATGGCATGGTCGACCGCATCACGCCGGCCACCACCGACCGCGAGCGCGGCATTCTCTCCGGCGAATTCGGCCTCGACGACAATTGGCCGGTGTTTTGCGAACCGTTCAAGCAATGGGTGCTGGAGGACCGTTTCACCGACGGCCGCCCGCCGCTGGAAAAGGTCGGCGTGCAGTTCGTCAGCGATGTCGCGCCCTATGAGCTGATGAAGATCCGCATCCTCAATGGCGGCCACGCGACCATCGCCTATCCGGCCGGGCTGATGGACATCCATTTCGTACATGAGGCAATGCAGGAGCCGCTGGTACGCGGCTTCCTCGACAAGCTCGAGCATGACGAAATCATCCCGACCGTGCCGCCGGTGCCGGACACCGTGCTGGAGGACTATTACCAGCTTATCGAGCACCGATTCTCCAACCCGAAGATCGGCGACACCATACGCCGGCTTTGCCTCGACGGCTCCAACCGCCAGCCGAAATTCATCATTCCGACCATCGCCGACCGGCTGAAGGCCGGCAAAAGCGTCACCGGCCTGGCGCTGGAATCTGCGCTCTGGTGTCGCTACTGCTTCGGCACGACGGATTCCGGTGCCGTCACCGAGCCCAACGACCCGAACTGGGGCCGGTTGCACGCGACGGCCAAGGCGGCCAGGGACATGCCTGCCGCCTGGCTTGCCATGGAAGACATCTATGGCGATGTCGGCCGCTCGCGGCCGTTCGCCGAAGCGTTCGGCCATGCGCTCAAATCGCTGTGGGCGGACGGCGCGCGCGCGACACTGACGCGCTATCTCGCCGGCGACCTCTGAAGCCGATCCAGCGCGATGACGCCTGAACTGGTCATTTTCGACTGTGACGGCGTGCTGGTGGACAGTGAGATGCTGTCCGTTTCGGCATTGCTGGAGATGATCGCGCTTGCCGGCGGCAACGTCAGCGAGGACATTGCCTACGAGCACTTCCTCGGCAAGAGCATGAAGAGCGTCCGCGAAATCCTCGCAAGCGACTTCGGGCTCGATCTCACCGACCAGCATCTGACCGAGATGCGCGCCGAACTGATGCGCAAGTTCCGCGAGCAGCTGAAACCGATGCCAGGCATCGCACAGGTCCTGCCGAAGCTCGGCGTGCCGTGCTGCGTCGCCTCCTCCGGCACGCTGGAGCGGATCCGCTATGCGCTCCAGGTCACAGGATTGCTTGGCCTGCTGGAGCCGCATCTGTTCAGCGCCGCCATGGTGGCGCGGGGCAAACCGGCGCCCGATCTCTTTCTCCATGCAGCCGATAAAATGAGAGCGGCCCCGCGAAACTGCCTCGTCGTCGAGGACAGCCCGGCCGGCATCGAAGCGGCGCGGGCGGCCGGCATGCGCGTCCTTGCCTTCACCGGCGGCTCGCACACCGGCAACCCGGCATTGAAAGCGCGGCTTGCGTCAAGTGAGCCGGACTTTATATTCGCTGACATGCTGCAATTGCCCGATCTGATTGCAGGCCTGGGAGCGAGAGCAAGAACACCTTGACCAACAGTTTCGTTTGCGCGGTCGATGTCGGCACCGGAAGCGCCCGTGCCGGCATTCTCGACACCGGTGGCGCCTTGCTCGGCCGCGCCGAGCACCCGATCGCCATGCAACAGCCGAAGGCCGACCATGCCGAGCACGATTCGCAGGATATATGGTCGGCGGTGTGCATGGCCGTGCGCACTGCCCGCGAAAAGGCGGGCGTGAAGGCCGAGGATATCGTCGGCATCTCTTTTGACGCCACCTGCTCGCTTGTGGTGCGGGACCGGCACGGCGGCCAGCTCAGCGTGTCCGTCACTGGCGAAAGGCGCTGGGACACCATCGTCTGGCTCGACCATCGCGCCATTGCCGAGGCCGACGAATGCACCAGAAGCGGCCATGCCGTGCTCGACTATATCGGCGGCGTCATGTCGCCGGAAATGGAGACGCCGAAGCTGATGTGGCTGAAGCGCAACCTGCCTGGAACATGGAACGAAGCCGGCTACCTATTCGACCTCACCGACTTCCTGAGCTGGAAGGCAACCGGCTCGCTCGCCCGTTCGCAATGCACGCTGACCGCCAAATGGACCTATCTGGCCCATGAAGAGACCGGCTGGCGGCGCGACTTCTTCGAAGCCGTGGGGCTCGGCGACCTTTTCGAGCACGGCAATTTGCCGGGAAAGGCAAGCCCGGTCGGCGCCGATATCGGGCCGCTCGGCGCACAAGCCGCGGCGGAGCTTGGCCTCACCGAAAAATGCCGGGTCGGCGCCGGCGTCATCGATGCCTATGCCGGCGCGCTTGGCGTGCTCGGCGGCTTCGCCGGTGACGCGAAGGACATCGGCCGCCATCTGGCCCTGATCGCCGGCACGTCGAGTTGCGTCATGGCGATGTCGCCCGACCCGCAGCCTTTCGCCGGTGTCTGGGGGCCGTATTATGGCGCCGCCCTTCCCGGTCTGTGGCTGTCGGAAGGCGGCCAGTCGGCCACCGGCGCGCTGCTCGATCACATCATCCGCTGGAACGGCGCCGGCGGCGAACCGGATGCCGCCATGCATGCCAGGATCGCCCGCCGCGTCGCCGAGCTGCGCGCCGCGGAAGGAGACAACCTCGCCGCCAGGCTGCACGTGCTGCCCGATTTTCACGGCAACCGTTCGCCGCTCGCCGACCCGCATGCCGTCGGCGTCATCAGCGGGCTGACGCTGGATTCCTCCTTCGACAGCCTGTGCAAGCTCTACTGGCGCACCGCCGTCAGCATCGCGCTTGGCGTCCGCCATGTGCTGGAAGCGCTGAACGAAAACGGCTATCTGATCGACACGCTGCACGTCACCGGCGGCCACACCAAGAACCCGCTATTGATGGAACTCTATGCCGACGCCACCGGCTGCACAGTGGTCGAGCCGCTGGCGGATGAAGCGGTGCTGCTCGGCACCGGCATGATTGCGGCCACCGCGGCCCGACTTTTTCCCGATTTGAACGCCGCCTGCGTCGCCATGCAGCAAGGCGGCAGGACGCGCGAGCCCAATCCGGCTGCCGCCGGCCGGTTCGACCGCGACTATCGCGTGTTTCTCGAAATGCATCGGCAAAGGCACGCGCTGGACGCGATCCGATAGGGCCGAACGGCCTCGAGACAGCTATCTCTGGTTCCAGCGCCGGACTACCGGTTCGTCAAAATCGTGCTCGTAGCCGAGCACGCTCACGCTGGCGGTATCCAGCACGAAAAGCGCGCCACCTTGCGGCGGCAGGCCGAGCCAGCGTGCGGCCAGCACCCGCAGGAAATGCGAGCTTGAGAAGATCAGGACATTGCTGCCGGCCTCGTGCAACTGGCTGACGATCCGGTCCGCCCTCGAGGCGACATCCGCGGCCGACTCGCCCCTCGGGCAGCCGTCGCGAAAAAGCCGCCAGCCGGGACGCTCGGCGAGGATTTGCTTGGTGGTCAATCCCTCATAGGCACCATAATCCCACTCCGCCAGATCGTCCTTCTTCACGCCTGACGCGCCGAAGCCGGCCAGCGCACAGGTGTTGAAGGCGCGCTGCGACGGGCTCGACCACACCGCCGAGAAGGACAGGCCCTTTAGCCGCTCAGGGATCCGCCTCGCAGCGTCCTCGCCGGCCGGCGTCAGCGGTATGTCGGTCCGGCCGGTATGTTTTCCGGACGCGCTCCATTCCGTCTCGCCATGCCGAACCAGATAGATTTCGGGAAACGCGCTCATCAGGGTGCCTTTTCAAATGAATCCACCGTGACCATAGCGGCTTCCATGGCCTCTCCAACAGCCCGCATTGAGTTGACTGGCTTAACCCTTCCGCAAGTCAGCCTCTTGCCACCGGTGCCCATTTGATAGACAAACCCGTCGTAATGCGGAATCCGGCCGATCTTGGCCATTTTCCGCGCTGAGACGCGGCTTCCGGCTCTTGCCGACGTGCCGCAATCGGATAGGCGGAAAACTAGAATGTCTGCGATCGAAGCCGACGCTCGCGCGCCGGAAAACCTTTGGCGTCGGGAAATCAGGGCGATGCTGGCGCTCGCCTGGCCGATGGTGCTGACCAATCTCGGCCAGACCGCGATGACCGCTACCGACGTCATGATGATGGGGCGGCTGGGGCCGGACACGCTGGCCAGCGGTGCGCTTGGTGCCAACCTCTACTTCATGCCGCTGATCTTCGGGCTCGGCCTGATGCTGGCAACCTCGCCGATGATGGCGACCGAGCTCGGCCGTCGCCGCCACTCGGCGCGCGATCTGCGCCGCACCGTGCGCCAGGGTCTGTGGCTGGCGATCCTCATTTGTATTCCGATATGGGTCCTTCTCTGGCACGGCGAGAGCGTGTTGCTGGCCATGGGTCAGGAACCGGCGCTGGCGCACCAGGCCGGCGTCTATCTGCGCTGGCTCGAATGGGCGGTGCTGCCCTTTTTCGGCTACATCGTCCTGCGCTCGTTTATTTCGGCCCTGGAGCGGCCGCGCTGGGCACTGATCATCGTTTTCGTTGCCGTCGCCTGCAACGCCTTTTTCAACTGGCTGTTCATGTTCGGCAATCTCGGCATCCAATCGATGGGCATCGCCGGCTCCGGCCTTGCCACCACGCTGTCCAGCACACTTATGTTCGCCGGCATGGCGGCGGTGGTGATGCTTGAGAAGAAATTTCGGCGCTATCGTCTGTTCGGACGCTTCTGGCGGGCCGACTGGCCGCGCTTCAAGGGCCTGCTGCGGCTCGGCCTGCCGATCGCGGGCCTGCTGGCCTTCGAGGTGACGATCTTCAACGCGGCGGCCTTTCTCATGGGCCTGATCGATGCGGCTTCGCTTGCCGCCCATGCGATCGCCATCCAGATCGCCTCGATCACCTTCATGGTGCCGCTCGGCCTCAATCAGGCGGTGACGGTGCGCGTCGGACTTGCCCACGGCGCCGGCAATCCGGAAGGTGTCAGCCGGGCTGGCTGGACCGCCTATGTCGTCGGTGTCTCCTTCATGGCGCTGATGGGGCTGGTGATGATCCTGTGGCCGCATCTCCTGATCGGCGCCTTCATCGACCTGGGCAATCCGGCTAATGCCGAGGTGGTGGCGCTTGCCGTGTCGTTCCTCGCTTTTGCCGCGCTGTTCCAGGTTTTTGACGGCGCGCAGGCGGTCGCCAGCGGCATGCTGCGCGGCCTGCACGACACCAAGGTGCCGATGATCTATGCCGCGATCGGCTATTGGGGCATCGGGTTGCCGCTCGGCGTGCTGCTGGCCTTCCGGTTCGGCTTCAATGGCGTCGGTATCTGGATCGGCCTGTCGTCGGGACTGGCGGTGGTGGCGGCGCTCTTGCTGGGGCGCTGGTTGCGGCGTGACCGTATAGCGCCGCCTCTGGTATTCGGGCACTGAGGCAAGCGGCTGTCGACTCCTCCGGTGGCCCTCGTGTCCTGACATTGTGGCTGATTAACCGACGCCTCCGGATCGGCTCTCACGAAACGTCCGATAAGCGCCATGAGCGGACATTTGCACCGAGGCAACCAACGTCTCAATAGGGCCGGGGAACGAACCCGCTGCGCGGGATTGGCGCGTGGGGTGAGGTAAAGATCACGAACCGGACGTCGCGCTCGCATTGAGGGCGGTTCGGCAGCGGCAGAGCATCACGGGCTT